>NZ_JAMQAU010000013.1:0-205324 GCF_023701505.1 Pseudomonas sp. SR18
CATCCCGAACTCAGTAGTGAAACGATGCATCGCCGATGGTAGTGTGGGGTTTCCCCATGTGAGAGTAGGTCATCGTCAAGATTAAATTCCAGAACCCCATTTGCGAAAGCAGATGGGGTTTTGTTTTATGTAGAAACTCATGAATTTCATCGGAGCGATGCTAACGCAACGGTCCGATACACAGAATTTCTTGACGACCATAGAGCATTGGAACCACCTGATCCCATCCCGAACTCAGCAGTGAAACGATGCATCGCCGATGGTAGTGTGGGGTTTCCCCATGCGAGAGTAGGTCATCGTCAAGATTAAATTCCGAAACCCCTGTCTGTTAAACAGACAGGGGTTTTGTCGTTTAGAGCCGCTGGTGGGTGTGGACCCCACTAACGGATCAGAACTGGTAACTGACGGTCGCGCTCAAGTTACGTTTCTCTCCTAGATAGCAGAAGTTCAGACTGGCACAGGACGCTACATAAGTTTCATTGGTCAAATTGTTCGCATTAAGCCGCACATCCACGCCCTTCAAACCGACCTTACCTAAGTCATATCCTACCGACGCGTCGTACAGCGTATAGGAAGGCACCTTCATCGTATTCTCCGCATCTGCCCAGCTATAACCTACATACCGCACGCCACCTCCAAGCCTCAACCCATCCAGTGCGCCAATCTCAAACTTATAGTCAGCCCAGATCGACGCCATATGACGAGGTGCCTGCGTCGGCGAGTTACCCTTGTTCTCAATCAGATTGTCAGCAGTGCTCAAGGTACTCACCATCGACTTGGAGTACTCGATATCGGTAAAGGTATAGCTGCCCAAGAGCTTGAGGTTATCGGTTAGCTGCATGTGCGCCTCCAATTCCAGCCCCTGCGAGCGCACAGCGCCGACACCACGATAGAAGTTTTCCTGCGGTAGCTTGGTTGCCAGATTTTCCTGATCGATGCGAAACCACGATGCCGTGAACAAGTTTTCGGTGCCTGGCGGCTGATACTTCAACCCCACTTCCCACTGTGTCCCATCGGTAGGTGCCAGCGGAGTGCCTGCACTGTCGGAATAGGAGTTGGGATTGAACGACTCGGAGTAGCTGACATAGGGTGCCAGGCCACTATCAAACAGGTACAACGCACCTGCGCGTCCAGTAAGTTTAGTGCGCTTATCACTGATCTCAGTACCCGCTGGCCGATTCGTCTCTGCAACGCGGTTTTCGTCAGAGGTCTGTACCCAGTCCTGACGCAACCCCAATGAAAACCGCCATTTATCCATTTCGATCAGGTCTTGCAGATAAACCCCAGTCTGCTCTAACCGTCGTAGATAGCTGGTAGGGCTGTAATAGCTGATAGCGGAGTTGCCGTAGGTGGGGTTAAACGCATTGATTGGCTCAAGCGATCCACTCGTCCAATCCACCACTGTTTTACGCCGTTGATAGTCCGCACCCACCAGCGTGGTGTGCTTGGTCGCCCCAGTAAAAAATTCAGCCTGCAACATGTTGTCGATGATGAATGCATGCAGCTTCTCATCACCGCCCGAGTAATAGCGATTCAGCTCATTACTGGTCGGAGTGGTCCAGCCATAGGCGTACACCTGATCCAATTGCACCTTGGAATCCAGGTAGCGAAAGTTCTGTCGTGCGGTTAACACATCATCGAAGCGATGCTCAAACTGATAGCCGAACGACTGCTGGTCTCGCTTGTAGCCGTCAACTCCGGGCTCACCTTCAAAGAAGTGGTTGGAGATTCGCTGCCCATTGCGCTGATGCAGTGTGCCATCCGCTGGCATCCCGCTGTGATAGCCGCCATCAGGATCATGCTGAAGATAGGCCTGTAACGTCAGTGAAGTATCGTCGGTAAAGTCGATGCTCAGAGTTGGCGCCAATGCGTAGCGCTTCTCCTTGGCGTAGTCGAATTGGGTGTCGGATTTATCCGCCAGCCCTGTCAGTCGATAGGCGATGCGCTTGTCTTCATCCACTGGGCCGCTGAAGTCAAATCCCATCCCCCGTTGCCCGTTGCTTCCCACTGTCGCTTGAACCTGGTGATAAGGCTCGAACAGCGGCTTCTTGCTGGTCAGTGCCACTAGGCCGCCGGGCGAGCTGCGCCCATACAGTACCGAGGAAGGCCCCTTGAGAATGTCCACGCGCTCCAGGAAATACGGATCAACTTGCATCGTGCTATAGGTGCCGCTGTCCCCCATGGACTTCAAACCATCAAGGTAAATGTTATCCACCGAGCCATCATTGAAACCGCGCATCGCCACGTAGTCATACCGATGCGTTGCGCCATAAGGGTTGGTCAGCACGCCAGGTGTGTAACGCATGGCTTGGGAAACGGTCTGGGAGCCTTGGTCATCCATTTGCTCACGCGTCACTACCGAAACCGATTGCGAGGTCTCCAGTAGGGCGGTGCTAGTCTTGGTAGCGATCTGGCTGTGAGTCGCGTTGTAGCCTTCCATGCTCCCAAGGGCATTGCCCAAGGCGAAACCCTTGATGTCGGTGGTCGGTAGAGTCAGCGCGTTGCTTTCCGGCAGCACCTGCAAGACAAAGCTGACACCGTCTCCGGATACAGCCTGCAACCCTGTGCCTTCTAGCAGACGAGTAAAACCCTGCTCGGCAGAGTAGTCACCTTTTAGCCCCACCGACTGCCGGCCCTGAGTTTGTGCAGGCGTGCTGGACAGAGTAATGCCAGCCCGTCGAGAGAACTCATTGAGCACCTCGCTCAGCGGTCCTGCAGGTATCTCGTAGTGTTGATTAACCAGCTCTGCGCTGCCTTCTGCGGCCAAGACAGTGATCGGCACCGTACTGATACCCAGCGCCGTAGATAGCAATGCTGCGCGTATGGCTTGACCCAATAGGGGGTAGGAAGAGTCGCAAGTATTGCGGTGAAAACACACAGGCATGATCAAGATCCGTAGAGGCCGGTAAGGGCAGATTGATTGGCTTACTGACTAAGCCGGACTCTGGGGAAAAAGCCGCCAAAAAAAGTAAAAAATCAGACCCTCCGCTCCAGGCTCACCCACCAAGGCGTGCGATAGCGCACGTGTACCGGCAGTGTGCGCGCAAGTATCGCCAGCAACTTATCGGTGTCCTCCAGACGGAACACACCCGATAGCCGTAAATCTGCAATATCCATCGAGCAGCCCAAATGGCCAGGGCGATAACGCCCAACTTCTGAAAGGAAATCGGCGAGTCGCATATTTCGAGTCACAATCAGCCCATCCGCCCACGCAGCAACGTCCATATCCGGTGGAGGAACAAGCATGGCTTCGGTCTGACGCAGGAGGTAACTCTCTCCCGCGCGAACGCGCGTCGAAAGTCCATCAGGTCTGTGAGGTGAGTGAATCACTACATTACCGCTGACCACATTCAAGCGTGTGCAGTCGTTGTCCTGGCGAACGGTAAAGCGCCCTTCGATGCCTTCGAGCAAGCCATGGCGCGTTTGAACCAACAAGGGGGCAGACAAAGCAGCGCCGCAGGTCACCAGGAATTCCCCACGCACCAATGTGATCAGATGCTGCAGCGCTTTGAAATCCAGGTCTACCGCACTGTCTGTGTTGAGTTGCAGGCGAGTGCCCTCGGGCAGTTGCATGCTGCGGCGCTCGCCGGTGGCTGTTGCGAAGTCAGAAGTCCAGCGCTGCCAACCGCTCAGATCCCGGCTTACCCATACCGCCGAACCCACCAACAGTGCTCCGGACAATAGCTTCAGCGCCTGCCGCCGCCCAAGGCCCTGAGCACTGTTTTCCAGTGCCCTGTGCGTCTCGGGGATCGCGGTCAGCTGGCTATTCAGCTCCTGCTGCAGCGCCTGAACCCGTTGCCAAGCCAGTTCATGATCATGATGAGCTTCGCGCCAGTGCTCACATTGCACGAGCAACTGAGTGTTGGCGCTGTTGTTACGCAAGCGCAGCATCCAACTGATAGCCTGCTTGACCACCCTAGGATCTGGGCCGCAGCGTGTGGAGTTATCCATGGGTGCCATAACGCAGGACGTAGCAGTGATAAAGCGCCTCGGCGACATAACGCTCAACTGACCTCAGTGAGATACCCATCTGCTGCGCGATAAGCTTGTACGTTAGCCCATCACACTGGGCCATCAGAAATGCCTTACGCACCTTGGGTTTCAAGCCTTCCAAAAGCCGGGCGATCTCCTCCAGCAACTCCAGCACCGATACTCGCGCCTCAGCACTCGGCGCCAACGCTTCGGGCAGATGGGCGATTGATTCGAGATAGGCCCGTTCGATCTCCTCGCGGCGCCAGTGATCAATGACCAAACCTCGGGCAATTGTGCGCAAAAATGCCCGTGGCGCCTTGAGTTCAAAACGCTCGGTTCTCTGCAATAGGCGTACGAAGGTGTCTTGAGCCAGGTCTGCAGCATCGGCTGCATTACCCAGGCGGCTGCGCAGCCAAGTGTTCAGCCAGTTGTGGTGGGTGCAGTAAAGCGCCTGCACAACGTTTTCTTCACGCGAGATGTACTCAGAGGGCGGCATGTAAACGAGCTCGGCCAGACGTCACAAATGATAATTAGTCGCATTGTTTGATAGGCGGAAAAAATTTGCAACTCTGGTCCTTGTACGACAACCACTGGTCGGTTTCCTACTTAAAAAGAAGATCTTTCCCACAAACCCCTAAGTTTTGCTTCGACGTGGCCGAAAGCCTGATAAGCCATGTGTGCACCGAAATAGAGCGGCCTGAGAAGCTGCCGACACCGTTACATGGAATGCTCCATTCGGCCCGCTCACCCCCCTTTGGCAAAAAGAAGTCGATGAAATGAATCTCAAATTCAGTCATAAAATTTTGTTGGCCGCGTCAGGCGTTGTGGTTCTGGCCTTCGCGTTATTTACCCTTTACAACGACTATCTGCAGCGCAGCACCATCAAGCAGAACCTGGAGTCGTCTATTCAGCAGTCTGGTGAGCTCACCGCCAGCAGCGTGCAGAACTGGCTCAGCGGTCGAATATTGGTGCTCGAAAGCCTGACGCAAAACGTTGCCCACCAAGGCAGTGGGGCTGACCTCCCGGGGTTGGTCGATCAACCAGCGTTCACTTCGAACTTCCAGTTCACCTATGTTGGCCAAACTAACGGGGTGTTCACCCAGCGCCCGGACGCAAAGATGCCTGACGGTTACGACCCTCGTCAGCGTCCTTGGTACAAACAAGCTGTGGCTGCCGATAAACCCATGCTCACGCCGCCCTATATGGCCGCAGTGGGAGGGCAGATCGTAACGATCGCCATGCCGGTGAAAAAGAATGGCGAGTTGCTCGGCGTGGTCGGCGGAGACCTGAGCCTGCAAACCCTGGTGAAGATCATCAACTCGGTGGATTTCGGCGGTATCGGCCATGCGTTCCTGGTCAGCGGTGACGGCCAAGTCATCGTCAGCCCTGACGAAGACCAAGTGATGAAAAACCTCAAGGATATCTATCCTGGCATCAGCCTGCGCATCGAGAAACTTAACCAGGAGGTCGTCCTCAAAGGCCAGGATCGCATCCTGTCGTTCACGCCTATCAGTGGCTTGCCTGGTGCTGATTGGTATATCGGTCTGTCGATTGATAAAGACAAAGCCTACGCACCGCTGGGTAAATTCCGTACGTCCGCATTGATTGCCATGCTGATCGCCGTCGTCGCGATTGCCGTGCTCTTGAGCTTGCTGATCCAAGTGCTGCTGCGGCCCCTGACCACCATGGGTATTGCCATGCAGGACATTGCCCAAGGCGAGGGCGACCTGACCCGCCGCCTGGCGGTCACCAGCAAAGACGAGTTCGGAGAAGTGGGCAGTGCGTTCAACCGGTTCGTGGAGCGTATTCACGCCTCGATTTCCGAAGTGTCCTCAGCCACACGCCAGGTGCATGACTTGTCCCAGCGTGTGATGGCGTCGTCCAATGCCTCGATCATCGGCTCTGACGAGCAGAGCGCACGCACCAACAGCGTGGCCGCAGCCATTAACGAGCTGGGCGCCGCTACCCAGGAAATCGCACGTAACGCCGCCGACGCTTCACAGCACGCCAGTGGTGCCAGCGAGCAGGCCGACGATGGGCGCAAAGTAGTTGAGCAAACCATCCTGGCAATGTCGGAGCTGTCGCAAAAGATCAGCCTGTCCTGTACCCAGATCGAAACTCTGAACGCCAGCACTGACAACATCGGCCACATCCTTGATGTGATCAAAGGTATTTCCCAGCAAACCAACCTGCTGGCATTGAACGCGGCCATCGAAGCGGCTCGTGCCGGTGAAGCAGGACGCGGATTTGCCGTGGTCGCTGATGAGGTGCGTAACCTGGCTCACCGTACCCAGGAGTCGGCTGAAGAAATTCATAAAATGATCACTTCGCTGCAAGTGGGTTCGCGTGAGGCAGTGACCACCATGAATGCCAGTCAGACCTCCAGTGAAGAAAGCGTTCAAGTGGCCAACCAGGCGGGCGAGCGCCTGGTCAGCGTTACGCAGCGAATCGTCGAGATCGACGGCATGAACCAGTCCGTCGCTGCGGCCACCGAGGAACAGACTGCCGTGGTGGAAACCCTCAACGTCGACATCAACCAGATCAACCTGCTGAACCAACAGGGCGTGACCAATCTCAACGAAACCCTGAAGGACTGCGATGCGCTCTCGCAACAAGCCAATCGGTTGAAGCAGCTGGTCGATAGCTTCAAGATTTGATCTGCCGAGTGTGTGGTAGGAGCGAGCGATTTCGCTCCTATCGCTTTGCCAGCAAGCGGCGGACATTCTCCAGGGCGCTGTCGACGAACCCCTGCACAAACTGTTCAAATCCCTCCTGCTCCTTGTCTTCGGGCTCGGCAATAACGGTCCAGGTTACCTTGGAGCACTGTTCTCCAAGTGCTTCTACGTTGATTGCCGCCCACAACCTGGCCACGCCCAGGGTGTTGTAGATCGTGGTCCAGGTCATGCGCATCGCATGCTCATCCCGGCTATTGAGCTGTTCCACCACGAGGTTGCCATCGTGGAAAAACTTCGTGCGCAACGCGCCCACACCGGCGCCGGTCATTTCGATATGCGTCAGGGCAGGAATGAATGCATCGAAGCCCCCGAACTGACCCACCGCGTTCCAGAGGTGGCTGGCAGGGCAATCGACCACGACGCAGGCGACGATCGGCACGCCGTTCGGGTTGCGGATTAACGTATCAGGTTGCAGCGGTTTCATGAGGTTGTCCTGAGGCGTTTCAAAGAAAGCCGATGGCCTTGAGGTAGTTACAGCCTTTGCTCAACAGCACCGAATCTTTTTCGGGGTAGGACTCCCCCATCTGCTGAACACCGTGCCGCGCGTTGTCGTGGCGAATCGTCGAAGTATCGCCGATGTCCTCATCCAGGCGATCAAGGTAGAACCCAAGTACGCCAAACAGTGCGTTGTCCGGTCCCACCGTTCGTAACGCCTGCTGCCATTGCGCAATGCTCACTCGTTCGAAGGGGTGGCCTGCCTGGCTGAATGCATCCAGGTAGCGCTCCCAACTCAAGGGTTGTGGGTTATGCAGGTTGAACACGTTTCTGTCGGCCTCAAAGCGGCCGCAGTGGAACGCCATGAAGCGCGCCAGAAAATCCACAGGCATCAAATCGAAGTTCAAATCCAAATGCGGCAGCAAGCCCAGTTGCAGAGACCCCTTGAGCATCAACATCAGGCGGTTTTTTTGCGGCTGGCAGACACCGTTGCGGCTGTTGAAACTGATATTCCCGGGACGATAGATATTCACCCAGGCACCTTGGGCGAGTGCGCCTCCCAGCTGCCGTTCGGCAACCCACTTGGACAGGTTGTAGCCGTTCTTGATGTACAGCGGCAATGTGGCCGCCGCAGGCGTTTCCAGCACATGTCCCCGCGAATTGATGCTGCTGGAGGCCGACAGTGTCGAGACAAAATTGAAGACTTTTTTGCTGCGTGTTTCACATAAACGCAGGCATTCGAATATGGGGTCGACGTTGTCCCTCGCCAGTGAGAGGTAGTCCAGTACGTGGTTGACCCGTGCCGCGTTGTGCACCAGTGCGCCGAAATCCTCTGCAAGGGCGTCGTACACCTCACGGCTCAAGCCCAATTGCGGCTGGCTGATATCGGCCGCGAAGACGTGCACCCGGCTCAGGTCAAGGTGTGCCAGGCGGTACTCGCGCAACGCCTCGGTAAACCGTGCCATCGCGGTATGCCCCGGCTCCTCGCGTACCAGGCAGGCAACCTGGGTTGCACCGCCGGCCAGTAAGGCTTCGACGATATGGCTGCCGACGAAACTGTTGGCCCCCGTCACGATCACTTTGCGGGGATCCCCCGCACGGTCTTGTGTCAGCGTGTTGATCACCCACTTCCGCTGGGCATCCCGAATCGCCTGAGCAAAGGGAGCATCGGGCCGTTCACCTTTCTCCAGCAGGGTTGCGAGGGTACGGATCGTCGGTACTTCCAGGAAGTGACCTAGCGTGAAACCACCGCCGAATTGCTCGCGAACACGCAGCATCAGCATCGACAGCAACATTGAATGACCGCCTAGATCGAAGAAGCTGTCATCCATGGACAGCCGATCAACGGGCAACGCCAGCAACTCACCCCACAGGCTGCTTAACCGCGTTTGAAACGGGGTGCATGCAGTGCAAGGAGAAGGCCGCAAAGGGGGCTCAAACGGTAGCGCCAACAGGGTTTTACGGTCGACTTTTCCATTGCAGGTGTACGGCATACCCGCCAACTCGACCCAACCGTCGGGCTGCATGTAATCCGGCAGCCACAGCCGCACATATTGCTGCAGGCCTGCCACCGTAGCACCCGGTTCAGGCTGGGCGACAAAACATCGGATTCTGTTTTCACCATCGATAACTACCGCCACCTGGCGATACAACCGGCTGTTGCGCAGGCATTGCTCAATTTCCTGAGGCTCAATCCGAAAGCCACGGATCTTCACCTGATCGTCGCATCGCCCACCCAGCACAATGCCCTCGGTGGTCCACTTGGCCAGGTCGCCGCTGCGGTAGGCCTGCAGGTTCCGGCCACCGGGTACTGTCAGTTCGACGAAAGCGCTGGCCGCTTGTTGCGGTTCGTTCACATATCCCAGGCTTACCCCAGGGCCGATGATGTACACCTCGCCCATCACCTGTTCATCCACCGGTTGCAGGTCGGCATCAAGGATCAGCACCTGGCTATTGGCAATGGGCAGGCCAAGGCTGCGGTTGCTGTCGCCGACCTGCATCACCCGATGGGTGACCAACACCGTCGCCTCTGTAGGGCCGTAGAGGTTGTGAAACTGACATTGCCCCGCCAGTCGCTCGATCACATGAGGCTCGCACGCATCGCCTCCCGTCAGCAGGTGCGTTAGCCCCAACCAGGCGTCGGGCGGCAGGATGTTGAGCAGGGCGGGCGGCAGAAAGGCGTGGGTGACACAGTGCTGGTGGAGCATTTCAAGCAGTTGGTGAGGATCGCGCCGTTGCTCTTCGCTTGGGACGACCAACTCGGCACCGGCTATCAAGGCAGGGAAAATATCGATCAGCGACGAATCGAAGCTCAACGGCGAGAACTGCATGACGCGGCTCTGCGCGTCCAAACCCATGCAGCGCTTGAACCACGCCGTGAAGTGCGCCAGGTTGTATTGGCTGAGCAGCACGCCCTTGGGCCGGCCGGTGGTGCCCGATGTATAAAGCACGATGCAGGGGGCATTCGGGTGCGGGCGTTGGCGTATCAACGGGCGTGTGATGTCGGCGTCGAGGGGAGCGACACTGCGCACATCCACTGACACAAAACGCCCCCGCAATGGATGCTGACCGGCGTCCAGCAATACGCGAGCCCCCGCGCTTTCGAGCATGACGTGATGGCGTTGAGCGGGCTGCTCGGTGCCGAGCGGCATGTACACCGCGCCGCAGCCCAGCACTGCGAGAATACTGGCGTATAGCTCAGTGGATTTTTCCAGGTACACACCCACCACCGGCGGCGCGTCTGCGGTGTCCAGCAAGGGCAGCAATCGTTGCTGGATCGCCAGGGCGTGGCGATGCAATTGACGGTAGGTCACCTGGCTGCCGGCGATGTTCAGCGCCGGGCGTTCGGCGAAGGTGTGCAGGCTGGCCTGCAGTTGTTCGATTGGCGACACCCGCGCTTCCTGCATCAACGTGAGGTCTGCCGTACGGTTGAATCGATGAAGAAACGCCAGCGCCTCCAAGGCTCGCAAGTCCTGCTCGGGCCACTCATTGGCAACTGCGGTTGCAGAAAAGTACTCTGGATCGCGGGCGAAGCCACTGACGTGCAGCACGACCCATTCGACCAGCGCACTCATCGCCTGCTGGCGCAGCCGGTGACCGTTTCCACTGGGCTCGTCGGCGATGTGCAGTACGGCAACTGTCCGCCAGTCGTGCGCATAAGCGCGCACTTGCAGCTCGGGCAGCCCGCCGTCGGCGACCGGACCAATGCCCACGCGCAGGCGTATCCGTGGGGTTTGGTCAGCGTGGATCGGCGGTGGTTGGCTGCCATCGTCAATCAACAGGTCGAGGGCGTCGTCGCTTGAGATATGCCCGTATTGCTCAAGCACTTGCCGGATATCGTTCAAAGCGCTGCTGGCGCCGCTCCAGCCAATGTTCAGTCGCCTCATGTGGGCCTCCCGGACGCTGGCAGGTAGTCGTTCAACGCCTGCGCAACACTGGGTGTCTGCAATAAACCGCTGTGCTGAAGGAAGGTCATGATATTGCCCATCAATGGGTGATGGCGGCTGATGGGGAACGCCAGTGCCATGACCTCATCGCGCAGTGCATTGCGTACTTTGTCATTGATGTCCAGATGATCAACCAGATGCAGGTCGAAGTTCTTCTGCAGGTCGTTGGTCAGGTAATGCGCCAGGAACGTCGGCAGCACTTGAGCGATGCTGTCGCGGTCATCGGCACTCGCGGCCTGCCAATAAATGCGCACCAGCCGCGTCCAGAATTGCGCGTGGCGACCTTCGTCAAACAAGTGGTCGGCCATCAAGCCGCGAACCGACGCTTTGACACTGTTGTCCTTGGAAAACGCTGCTACATCCTGGGTGACGGTGTTTTCGGCGATGGCCACGCCAATCAACTCCACCGCATCGCTCAGGTGAGCGGGTGCCAGGGCTTGTGCCGCCGGCAGCGCGCGGCTCAACTCGATTTGCCCGGGCAGGTCCAGCGGTTGTATGCCCGTCATGGCCACCGTCTGTTGCAGAAAATCCAGTGCAACCAGCGCGTGATAGTCCTCGTCCACCACAACGGTCATCGCGTCAACGCGGCAGGCGAGGGGGAAGGGCAGCGAGAAGCGATTCTTGGCTATGCTGCGGGCAGTTTTATCGACGATTTCAGCCTCGAAGATGACCACGTCATTGATGAATTTGTAAAAGCTTTGCACCAGCACGAAGTCGCGCCACTGCGGGCAATGTTGAACAAAGGCTGTGCTGAGTACCAATGGCTGGCGGCACAGGGGGTAGATCAACTTGTCATCGTTTTCCAGCAGGCGGCGAGGGCGTGTGCGAACGGTTGCGCGGCGCTCCCAATCTTCGGCAATGGCGGGGTAATTGGCAGTGTTCATGGGCGTACCCCTTGCAACGAGACCCGCAACTCGTCCCATAAGTCGATGCGACTTTGCATGGCGGCGAGGGCTGTATTTCCGGCTTGTTGTGCATACGCTGGATCTGCACTGAGCAGACGTTCGAGCAGTTGCTCCGCCGCCGGGCCATGATCCTGTGTATCCAGTTCGATGTGGCGCTTGAGATAGCCGCACAAGGTAGGCGCCTGATGCAGGATCGACGCATCCGCTTGCAGGATGCGCTCGAACATCGCGGGGATGACACGCTCGCGGCCGTACAGAAACGCAGCCGCCACACAGTGCGTGGGCGCGTTTACCGCGACGCATAACGTTGCCCTGACAAAACGGGCCACCCCGGCAGGCGGCGCAACCTCGTGCAAGGCCATATCTGCCGTCGCGCCTTGACGCAGGAGCGCAACGAAACGGTTGATTGCAGAGGTGCTGGCGCCGACCTCGGCCATGGCTTCCAGGTACAGCTCGAAGTGGCTGCAATGGCCTCCACGGGGATGCGTGTCTGACTCTTCGCTCAGCACTATTTCATTGATCAGGCGTGCAGCTTGCGGGTCGCAGGGTGGCAGCCAGGGCAAGTGAGTGCAGGTCAGGTCCTGTTGCAGGCGTTTGGTGAGTGTCATGAAGTCCCAAACAGCGAAAACATGGCCTTCCATAAAGTGTCGTAACTTGCTAAGTGAAGTTATTTCCGCAAATAACAGATGGCTGTATAGCTGCAGTTTTTTTTGTTCCAGTAACGGTTGATGCATGGTTGATGCCTATAAATTATTGCGTCTGCTGTAGAAACAGCGATGGGCTTTTGTGATTGGCAAAAAGATAAGTAGATGTAAACCAGGCATGGCCAGGAAAGCCGCCCGCGCGCGTGAGGCGCTGAGTGAGTGGCCTGGTTTAGTAATAAAAGATGATAGGCGGGTTAAACAATTTGGCGAGCATACAAATATGTTAGAAGTTTTTCTAAATAATATGTGCCGTCAGTTAGTTGCGTTATTGAAGTCGGAAGTTTCTTCAGTGCGGGCCTCTGTCCAATGGGCAGTGACCCGCAGCTCTTGATGGGCAAGGCGGGAGAGCGAGGTTCTGCTGAATGACTTACCTGGCGTCGGCTTCCAGGCCATTCAGGTAGGTGGTGATCACCTCCATCCCGCGCATCAAGTGATTGCGTAACGTCAGGATGCTTTCAGCGACGTGTTTGTGCGCCACGAGGTTCAGCAGTTCACGGTGATCTTCCTGGGATGTCTCCCCCAGCCCCATTGCTTCAAGGTTGAAACGCAGGAAGCGCTCTTCCTCATTCAGCCCGTGCTCTACCAATTTGAGTAGTCGCTGGTTGGGCGCCTTGCCATACAGCGTCATGTGAAACAGGCGATTAAGGCGACCAATCTCGGCGTAGTCTTTTTCCTGTTCCAAGGCACAGATCAAGGTGTCTGCCTCGGCGATATCAGCTTCGGTCAGCAAGGGAATCGACAGGCGCAGCGCCTCAGACTCCAGCAACATACGCAGCTCATAGGTCTCAGCTGAATTGTCTTCGATCAGCGGTGCAACCACGGCGCCTTTGTGGGTGACTACATGCAACAGTGACTGCGCCTCCAGCTGGCGCAAGGCTTCACGCACCGGCATGCGGCTGACCCCGAACAGGCTGGCCAGCTCTTGCTGGCGCATGGCGGTCCCGCAGGGCAATCGGCCGTCGAGGATGGCATTGCGCAGGGTTTCTTCAATCACGGAGCGAGCAAGATGGGCGGGAATAGGCCCGCTGATCTTGATGCTGTTCAAAGGGTTCGGCTTCTGCGTCACGGTTACGCTATCCTCCTTATTGGAAAAGTGGTGGCTAATTGGATCCAATGCACACTAGAGGCTGCCCATAGGCTTGTCAAACGGCCACGGTTTCGGCTTGTAAGCGTTTCAACATGCTGTTCAGACGGCCCACGTCTGGGTCTTGCGGGGTCTTACACGGCATTGGCATGCTGCGACATTCCCGCATATAGATATTCTCTAACGGTATTTAAATTGCCGTTCTTATATCTATAAAGTCACTCTCCTGTCTGACCGGGAGTGAACTCATGTCTGCCACCTCTACTGTTCCAACAGCGATCCCTACCGCCCAAACGTTCGAGATTCGCCCGCTGCCCGGCAGCGTCGGCGCCGAGGTTATTGGCCTGGACCTGTCCCGGCCAGTCAATGACCAGGATTTCGCCCGTATCCACCGTGCGCACCTGGATCACCATGTAGTGGTCTTTCGCGACCAACGTATCACCCCCGAACAACAGATTGCCTTCAGCCGTCGCTTTGGCGTGTTGCAGATCCACGTGCTCAAACAGTTCCTGCTGGCCAACCACCCGGAAATCCTGATCGTCTCCAACATCATCGAAAACGGCCAATCCATCGGCCTGGGCGACGCGGGAAAATTCTGGCATTCGGACCTGTCTTATAAAGAACTGCCGAGCCTTGGCTCGATGCTGCATGCCCAGGAGCTGCCCTGCGAAGGCGGCGACACCTTATTCGCCGACATGCACAAAGCCTGGGACCAACTGCCCGAGCATCTGCGCAAAGCGGTCGCTGGCCGCAGCGCCGCACATTCCTATACCGCGCGCTACAGCGAGACCAAATTCGAAGGCAACTGGCGCCCCACGCTCACCCCCGAGCAGTTGGCGCAGGTCGCAGAAGTGGTGCACCCGATTGTGCGCACTCACCCGGAAAACGGTCGCAAGGCGCTGTTCGTCAGTGAAGGCTTCACCACCCGCATCGTCGGCCTGCCCGAAGACGAAAGCCGCGACCTGCTCACCCAGCTCTACGCCCACAGCGTGCTGGCGCAGAACATCTATCGCCACCAATGGCAGCCCCACGACCTGGTGTTCTGGGACAACCGCTCGTTGATCCACCTCGCCGCCGGTTGCCCGAGCCATCTGCGCCGCAAGCTGTTTCGCACCACCATCCAGGGCGACGCGCCTTTCTGATTCGGAGCATGATCATGTCCAGGAACATTCCATTTGCACGATTGGCCGCCACCGTTGGGCTGGGTATCAGCCTGCTGGCCGGCAGCCTGGTAGCCCCGGCGGTTGCCCAGGCGGAAGGAGAGATCCGCATCGCCGAACAATTCGGCATCGTTTACCTGCTGCTCAATGTAGTGCGCGACCAGAATCTCATCGAGAAATACGGCAAGCAGGAAGGTATCGACATCAAGGTCGACTGGACCCAACTCTCCGGTGGCGCGGCAGTCAACGATGCGCTGCTTTCCGGCTCCATCGACATCGCCGGTGCCGGCGTCGGCCCACTGCTGACCATCTGGGATCGCACCCACGGCAAGCAGAACGTCAAGGCCGTAGCGTCACTGGGCAACTTCCCGTACTACCTGGTCAGCAACAATCCCAAGGTCAAGACCATTGCCGACTTCACCGACCAGGACCGCATCGCCGTGCCTGCGGTGGGCGTTTCGGTGCAGTCGCGCTTCCTGCAATATGCCGCCGCCAAGCAGTGGGGCGATAAGGAATTCAATCGCCTCGACAAGTACACCGTCGCCGTCCCGCACCCTGACGCCACCGCCGCGTTGATCGCTGGCGGTACCGAGCTGACCGGGCACTTTTCCAACCCGCCATTCCAGGATCAGGCCCTGGCCAACCCCAATGTGCATGTGGTGTTGAACACCTATGACCTGCTCGGCCCCAACTCACCGACGGTGTTGTTCGCCACCGAGAAATTCCGCAATGACAACCCGAAAACCTACAAGGCGTTCGTCGAGGCATTGACCGAAGCCGCACAATTTGCCCAGAACGACAAAGGCGCCGCCGCCGACACCTACATCCGCGTGACCAAGGCTAAGATCGACCGCGCCGAGCTGCTCAAGATCATCGACAACCCGCAGTTCGAATTCAGCGTCACGCCGAAAAATACTTACCCGCTGGCGGAATTCCTCTACCGCGTCGGCGCCATCAAAAACAAGCCTGAATCGTGGAAGGACTACTTCTTCCAGGACGCCAAGCCCCTGCAAGGAAGCTGAGATGAACGCGCCCCTGCAAGGCCACACGGCCAGCAACCTGCACACCGCCGAGCCGTTGCTGGCGGTGGATAACGTCAGCCTCGAATACCGCACCCCCGAGCGCGTGGTGCGGGCCACCCATCAGGTCAGTTTCGAGATCGACCCGGCTGACCGCTACGTGCTGCTCGGCCCTTCGGGCTGCGGCAAATCCACCTTGCTCAAGTCCATCGCCGGGTTTATCAAACCTTGCGAGGGCGAGATTCGTTTGCTGGGGCAAAAGGTCGAGCAACCGGGCCCGGACCGCATCGTGGTGTTTCAGGAATTCGACCAACTGCCACCGTGGAAAACCGTCAAGCAAAACGTAATGTTCCCGCTGCTGGCGTCCAAGACCCTCAAGCGCCGCGAAGCTGAAGAACGCGCCCTGCACTATCTCGACAAAGTCGGCCTGAGTGCCTTCGCCGACGCCTACCCCCACACATTATCCGGCGGCATGAAGGCCCGCGTGGCCATCGCCCGTGCCCTGGCCATGCAGCCGAAAATCCTGTTGATGGACGAGCCCTTCGCCGCCCTCGATGCCCTCACCCGGCGCAAGATGCAGGAAGAATTGCTGCTGCTCTGGGCAGAGGTGCGCTTCACCCTGTTGTTCGTCACCCACTCCATCGAAGAAGCACTGGTGGTGGGTAATCGCATCCTGTTGCTGTCCCCCCATCCGGGGCGCGTACGCGCAGAAATCCACAGCCATCAATACGACCTGCACAGTCTGGGCGGTGTGGACTTCCAGGCGTCGGCGCGACGGATTCATCGCTTGCTGTTCGATGAAACCAGCGCCGCGGAACCCGAGTTGGGTTTCGCCGACATCCGCATCGCTTACTAAGAGGGCAACCCATGCGCCAGGAATATGAAGTCACCCTCGAACCGCTGCTCAGTGTCCCCGTGGAGCGCGAATTGCCCCTGCGCCAACGCCTGTGGCAACAAGGCTGGCTGCGCAAGGGCCTGATCCTGATTGTGCTCGCGATCCTCTGGGAAGCCGTGGCGCGCTACCAGAACAACGACCTGCTGCTGCCGAGCTTTCTGCAGACGTCCGCCGCGTTGTACGACGGCCTGCTCAGCGGCGAATTGCTGAGCAAGGTGAGCATCTCGCTGGTGGTGCTGATCAAGGGTTACCTGATCGGCATTGTGCTGGCGTTTGCCCTGACCACCTTGGCCGTGTCGACCCAAT
Source organism: Pseudomonas sp. SR18 (assembly GCF_023701505.1). Lineage (NCBI taxonomy): Bacteria > Pseudomonadati > Pseudomonadota > Gammaproteobacteria > Pseudomonadales > Pseudomonadaceae > Pseudomonas > Pseudomonas sp. SR18. The sequence continues at coordinate 16,662 of NZ_JAMQAU010000013.1, forward strand.
TGGGCCGCGACCTGTTGAGCACCCTGACCTCGATGTTCAACCCGCTGCCAGCCATTGCGTTATTGCCGCTGGCGCTGCTGTGGTTCGGCCTGGGCCAGAACAGCCTGATTTTCGTGCTGGTGCATTCGGTGTTGTGGGCGCTGGCGCTCAACACCTATTCAGGGTTTCTCGGCGTGTCCGAGACGCTGCGCATGGCCGGTCGCAACTATGGTCTGAAGGGCATGCGCTTTGTGCTGTTTATCCTGATCCCGGCCGCGCTGCCGTCGATCCTCGCCGGCCTGAAAATCGGCTGGGCATTTGCCTGGCGCACGCTGATCGCCGCCGAGTTGGTGTTCGGCGCCACCAGCGGCAAGGGCGGGCTGGGTTGGTACATCTTCCAGAACCGCAACGAGCTGTACACCGACAAGGTGTTTGCCGGGTTAGCGGTGGTGATCCTGATCGGCCTGCTGGTGGAGAACCTGGTGTTTGACACCTTCGAGCGGCTCACCGTGAAGCGTTGGGGCATGCAGCGCTGATCCACCTATCCCTGCTACGATTGCGCCCAGTTCACTCCCCTCTGATCATGAGTGCTTGGCATGCAACTACCGGACATGAACCTGCTGGTCGCCCTCGACGCCTTGCTCGACGAGGGCAGTGTGGTCGGCGCCGCCCGGCGGATGAACCTCAGCCCGGCGGCCATGAGCCGCACCCTCACACGCATTCGCGAAGCTGTGGGCGACCCGATCCTGGTGCGTGCCGGGCGCGGCCTGGTGCCAACGCCCAAGGCATTGCAGTTACAGGGCCAGGTGCGCAACGTGGTGGAGCAGGCCGCGCTGCTGTTTCGCTCGGCTGACCAGGTAGACCTGAGCACCCTGCGCCGCCGCTTCAGCGTGCGCGCCAATGACTTTTTCATCGGTGTGTATGGCGGTCGTCTGTTCGACACCATGGAGCGCGTGGCGCCATTGTGCGAGCTGTGTTTCGTGCCCGAAGGCGACACCGACGACGAAGCCCTGCGCGAAGGGCGCCTGGATTTGCGCGTGAGCAACACCCAGCCGGCAAGCCCTGAGGTCAAGGTGCAGAACCTGTTCTCCACCACCTTCGTCGGCCTGGCGCGGCAGGACCACCCGTTGTTCGACGAGGAGATCACCGCGGCACGTTTCGCCGGCTACTCCCATATCAGCATCTCGCGGCGCGGCATCGCCCGGGGGCCGATCGATACCGCGCTGAATGCCCAGGGCCTGGAGCGCCGCGTGGCGATGATCGCCCCAGGGTTTCACGGCGCGATGTTCATGCTGCCCGACTCCGACCTGATCCTGCCGGTGCCCAAGGAAGCGCTCTACAGCGCCAACCGCCTGAAGCTGCCCCTGCGCGCCTTCCCGCTGCCGATCTCCTTGCCGACTCTGGTGTTGGCCCAATCCTGGCACCCGCGTTTCGACAAGGACCCGGCGCACAAATGGCTGCGCGAAACCATGCGCGAGAGCTGCCACGCCACGTGGCTGGAAGCCCAACCGACCTGAATCTCAAGCGTACACAGGGCAAATGTGGGAGGGTTCTGTAGTAAATCAAGGATTGCGCCTGGCGCACTTATAAGCTGCCGATAAGTAACTTTTTGTCATGGTTTTGCCTGATTAAACTGCTCGGGTATTTACCATTCCGAGTTACCTGTTCATGACTTCCCTCGCTGCCCCCACCCTCGCGGCCGCAGCCAAACCCAGCGCCCTCACCCCGCCCGTGTTCGGCGCGCGCATCATCATCGGCCTGGTCGGGGTGTTGCTGGCGGTGCTGGTGTCCGGCCTCAACGAGATGGTCACCAAGGTGGCCCTCGCCGATATCCGCGGTGCGCTGTACATCGGGTTTGACGAAGGCACCTGGCTGGTCGCGGCCTACACCGCCACCTCGGTCGCGGCGATGGCCTTTGCGCCCTGGTGCGCGGTGACGTTTTCCCTGCGCCGTTTCACCCTGTGCGCCATTGGCCTGTTCACCGTGCTTGGCATCCTGTGCCCGTTCGCACCGAACTACGATAGCCTATTGCTGCTGCGCACCGTGCAAGGCCTGGCCGGTGGCGCGTTGCCGCCGATGCTGATGACCGTGGCGCTGCGTTTCCTGCCGGCCAACGTCAAGCTGTATGGCTTGGCCGGCTATGCACTCACCGCCACCTTCGGCCCGAGCCTCGGCACACCACTGGCGGCGCTGTGGACCGAATACGTCGGCTGGCAGTGGGCGTTCTGGCAGATCGTCGCGCCGTGCCTGCTGGCGATGGCCGCCGTGGCCTACGGCTTGCCCCAGGACCCGCTGCGCCTGGAGCGCTTCAAGCAGTTCAACTGGCGCGGCCTGCTGCTGGGCTTCCCGGCGATCTGCATGCTGGTGATCGGCATCCTGCAAGGCAATCGCCTGGACTGGTTCGAGTCGGGCCTGATCACCTGTTTGCTGAGTGGCGGCAGCGTGTTGCTGGTGCTGTTCATGCTCAATGAGTGGTCGCACCCGATGCCGTTTTTCAAGTTGCAGATGCTCGGTCTGCGCAATTTGTCGTTTGCCCTGATCGTACTGGCGGGCGTGCTGATGGTGCTGACCTCGGTGATCATCATCCCGTCGAGTTTCCTCGCCCAGGTCCAAGGCTATCGACCGCTGCAAACCGCGCCGGTGATGCTGCTGATGGCACTGCCGCAGTTGATCGCGCTGCCGCTGGTGGCTGCACTGTGCAACCTGCGCTGGGTCGATTGCCGCTGGGTGCTGGGGATCGGCCTGAGCATGCTGGTGCTGTGCTGCATCGGCAGCGCACACCTCACCTCGGAATGGATTCGCGACGATTTCTACGGCCTGTACCTGCTGCAAATCTTCGGACAGCCCATGGCTGTGTTGCCGCTGCTGATGCTGTCCACCGGCAGCATTCAGCCACAGGACGGCCCGTTCGCCTCGGCCTGGTTCAACACCGTCAAAGGCCTTTCCGCCGTGGTTGCCACCGGCGTGTTGGACACGTTGACCACCCAGCGCCTGCACTTTCACTCGACCATGCTGGTGGACCGCCTGGGCAATTCGCCCCTGGCCGACGGCAACGCGCCGGGCCTTGCCCATCGGTTGCACGAGCAGGCCGTAGTGCTCACGTCTTCGGATCTTTATTACGTCATGGGCGGCGTTGCCGTGGCGTTGATCCTGCTGATTTTCTGGATGCCCACGCGGATCTTTCCGCCTCGCGCACCGACCTAGCCAAAAGGAATTTTCATGAAACGCAAAGACAAAGTGGCCGTCTCCGTCATCACCATATTTGCCGTCGGTGTGCTGGTGTACCTGGTCGCGCCTGGCTTGTTGGGCAGTAAGCACCAAAGCACCAACGACGCGTTCGTCGCCGCTGACTTCACCTTGGTCGCTCCGCGCGTGGCGGGTTTTATCAAGGAAGTGCTGGTGGAGGACAACCAGCGGGTCAAGGCCGGACAACTGCTGGCGCTGATCGACGACCGAGATTTTCGCGCCGCCGCCCAGGCCGCTGATGCCGACACCTTGGTCGCCCAGGCTCAACTGAAAAACGCCACCGCGACCCTGGAACGGCAAAGCTCGGTGATCGCCCAAGCCCAGGCCACCGTCGCCGCGGACCGCGCCGAAGTGGCCTTCGCCGAACACGAACTGAACCGCTACAACCACCTCGCCGGCGTGGGCGCCGGCACGGTGCAAAACGCCCAGCAAGCCAAGACCCGCATCGACCAGGCCACCGCACGCCTGGCCAATGCCACAGCAGTGCTGGCAGCCGAGCGCAAGCAGGTGGAGATTCTCACCGCCCAGCGCGATGCCGCCGAAGGCGGGCTCAAGCGCGCCCAGGCCGCGCTGGAAATGGCCAGCTATCAGCTGTCCTACACGCGCATCGTGGCGCCGGTCGATGGCATGGTCGGCGAGCGCGCGGTGCGCGTCGGCGCCTATGTGACGCCGGGCAGCAAGATCCTCGCCGTGGTGCCGTTGGCCGAGGCTTACGTGGTGGCCAACTTCCAGGAAACTCAGCTCTCTCACATGCATGCCGGCCAAGCCGTGCAGGTGCGGGTCGACAGCCTCGACGGCGAGTTGCTCAACGGTCATCTGGAGAGCCTCGCCCCGGCGACTGGGGTGACCTTCGCCTCGGTCAAACCGGACAACGCCACGGGCAACTTCACCAAGGTGGTGCAGCGCATTCCGGTCAAAATTGTGCTGGAACCCAACCAGCCGCTGACCGAGCGCCTGCGCGTCGGTATGTCCGTGGAGGCGAGCGTCGACACCCAACCTGTTGCCGTTCAACGTGAGGTGGCGCAGCAATGAAACGCCTTGCCTGGCTCACCCTGAGTCTGATCAGCCTGAGCGCCTGCACCGTCGGCCCGGATTTCCAGCGCCCGCAAAGCCCTCAAGTGGCGCAATGGAACGAGCCCCAAGGCCGCCAAGCCGACAGCCGCGCCATCAGCGACCCACTCCAGGAGCGCTGGTGGGACGTGTTCCACGACGCACAACTCTCGGCCCTCACGCGCCGCGCCCTCACCGATAACCTCGACCTGAAACTGGCCAGCAGCCGCCTGGAACAAAGCCGCGCCGTGCGCCAAGTGACGACCGCCGTGCGCTATCCCAATGTCGAAGCCTCAGGTGCTTACCAGCGCAAACGCAACAGCGGCAAAGGCTTGAGCGACCCATCCGGCGAAAACGGGCGTTCCGCCTTCAACCAGTGGGACGCGGGCTTCTCCGCGTCCTGGGAGCTGGACTTCTGGGGCCGCGTCAAACGCGAAACCGAAGCTGCCGACGCCACCCTGCAAGTCGCCGAAAACGACCGTCGCGCCGTGCTGTTGTCGGTGCTGGCCGAGACCGCCCAGGACTATATCCAACTGCGCGGCGTGCAAAACACCCGTGCCGTCACCGAGCAAAACCTCGACGTTGCGCGCCACAGCCTCAAGCTCTCGCAACTGCGCCTGGCCGACGGTGTAGCGACTGATCTGGACGTGGCCGAAGCCGCTGCCCAAGTCGCCGCCATCGAAGCGCGCTTGCCGGATTTGCAGCAACGCCAGGATCAGCTGATCAACGCCCTGAGCCTGCTGATGGGCGAGCCGCCACAAGCCCTGCACGCGCAGTTGTCCAAGGACGCCGCCGTACCGCAGACCCAGCGCCAAGTTGCCATCGGCCTGCCGTCGCAGCTTGCCGAACGCCGCCCGGATATCCGTCAGGCCGAAGCCCGTTTGCACGCGGCCACCGCCAACATCGGTGTGGCCAAAGGTGATTTCTACCCGCGTATCACCCTGTCCGGCAGCCTCGGCTCCCAGGCCATGCAGCTGTCGGATCTTGGCTCCTGGGGCTCACGAGCCTTCGCCTTCGGCCCTCAGTTCAGCCTGCCGCTGTTCAATGGCGGGCGCTTGCAAGGCATGGTGAATCTGCGCGAAGCCCAGCAACAGGAAGCGGCCCTGGCCTACCAGCAAACCGTGCTGCGCGCCTGGCATGAAATCGACGACCAACTAACCCGCTACAACGCCAGCCAACTGCGCCGCGACAGCCTCGCCGAAGCCGTGCGCCAGAACCAGATCGCCCTGACAACCGCGCAGCATCAGTACGTGGAAGGCGTAGCGGACTTCGTCAACGTGCTCACCGTGCAGAGCGCATTGCTGGCGACGCAGGAGCAGTGGGTGGAGAGTTCTACCGGCGTGTCGTTGGCCATGGTCGGGTTGTACAAGGCGTTGGGTGGGGGCTGGGAGTCGGTGTATCCGCTGCACACCGCCGAGCGCTGAGCAATAAAGAGTTTTGTCAGTCGCGAAATAAGATGTAATGATAATTGCTCTCAATAACTTATCTGAGCGTTTCATGTGCATCGCGACTGACGGCCAGCAACAGCTTCACCTCCTGTACCGCGACCACCACGGTTGGCTGCAAGGCTGGTTGCGCAAGCGCCTGGGTGACCGTGAGCATGCGGCGGACGTGGCTCAGGACACGTTCCTGCGTCTGCTGGTGTCCGGTCGCTTCCCCGGCGACAAGGAAAGCCGCAGCTACCTGGCGCAAATCGCACGTAACCTGGTGATCGATCATTGGCGACGGCTGCGCATTGAGCGCGCCTACCTGGAAAGCATCGCGCACCTGCCCGAGCCTGTATCTCCGTCCCTGGAGACCCGTGCGCTGATCCTCGAAACCTTGATGCAGATCGACGCCATGCTCGACCGCATGCCCGACAACGTGCGCCGTGCCTTCATGTTGTCGCAGTTCGAAGGGCTGAGCTACACGCAGATCGCCGAGCGTCTGGGCGTTTCTGTCAGTTCGGTGCAGAAGTACATGACCCGTGCCATCGTCGCCTGCTATCAGGTGGTCTACGAAGAATGAAACACGACGCGCCTATCGCGCCGGCCATCGTCGAGCAAGCCAGTGAGTGGTTGATGCTGCAATGGGGGGGGGAGTTGCAAGGCGATCAACGCCAGGCGTTTGCCCAGTGGCAGGCCGCAGACCCGGAGCACCGGCGTGCCTGGCAGCGCTTGCAGCAGTTGCAGCACACCCTCGGCGGCGTACCCACTCACAGTGCTCGAGCGGTGTTGCGCGACACCCCGGACACCCAGCGCCGCGCCGCGCTCAAGCTGCTCGGCTTGCTGTTGGCGGCCAGTGGCAGCGGGGTTCTGGTGCAGCGCAGCGAACCCTGGCAAGCGGCGTTTGCCGAGTACCGCACGCGCACGGGCGAGATCCGCCACGTCACCCTCAGTGACGGCACGCGCCTGGACCTTAACAGCGACAGCGCCGTGGACCTGCGCTTCAGTGCTAGCGAACGGCGTGTCCGTCTGGTGCGTGGCGAGATCCTGTTGACCAGCGGCCAGGACCCTTCCCGCCCGCTGATCGTCGAAACCCCAGCCGGTGATGTGCAAGCGTTGGGCACCCGTTTTGCCGTGCGCGAGTTGCCCGACGGCAGTCGCGTCGACCTTTACGAAGGCCGCGTGCGGGTCAGCCCGTTGCACGGCACCGCCGTGCAGATGCAGGCCGGTGAGAGCCTGTGGTTCAACGCGGGCCAAAGCTGCGCGTTGCCTGGGTTGAGTGCCAATACCAGCAGTTGGACCGAGCATCGCCTGATCGCCGAGCGCCAGCCGCTGGGCGAGTTTGTCGCGCAATTGAGTCGCTATCGGCCTGGGCTGCTGCGCTGTGATCAGGCGGTGGCGGGGCTGTTGCTCACCGGCGTATTTCCGCTGGATAACACCGACGCGATCCTCGCGGCCCTAGAGCGCTCACTGCCGGTGCAGGTGCAGGCGGTGACGCGCTACTGGGTGACGATCAAGGCGCGGGTCTGAAAATATTTTCATCACTGCTTGTCGGTTTCGGCTGCCCGCTCGGGATACCTCTTGAAAGCCAATCAAGAAGCGATCTCACGGGGAGTCCTGCAATGCCGCACCACCCAGTCCAACCCTTGGCCCGCGCGCTGCGCCGTGGCTTGTTTGTCAGCCTTTTGGCGACGGTGCCTGTGGCGCCGAGCTTTGTTCAAGCGCAAGAAAGCGCCGAAGCGCAGCACGCCTATAACATTCCGGCGGGTAGCCTCGACCAGGCACTGAATCGCTTTGCCAGCGCGTCGGGCATTTTGCTGTCGGTCGACGCCACGCTCACCGAAGGCAAGCGCACGGCGGGTCTGCAGGGCCGTTATGCGGTAGGGGTGGGGTTGGAGCAGTTGCTGGCAGGCAGCGGTTTGGTCGCCGTGCAATCCCAGGGCAGTTGGTCGTTGCAGGCGAGTTCTGCGGGCGGCCCGTTGCAGTTGGGCGCCACGCAGATCAATGGTCAGCAGGAGCAGGAAAGCGCCTGGGGCCCGGTGGACGGGATTGTCGCCAAGCGCAGTGCGTCCGGCAGCAAGACTGATTCGGCACTGGTGGAAATCCCGCAGACGATCAACGTGATCACCGCCACAGAGATCAAGGCCCGTGGCGCCCAGAGCGTGACCCAGGCGCTGCTCTACACCCCTGGCATGAGCGCCGGCGGCTTCGCTGACCGGGTCAAATTGTTTGACGAACCCACCTCGCGGGGTTTCTCGCCCACGCCGCTGTACCTCGACGGTTTGCACCTGCCTTACGGCGGCGGCAGCACCGGCGGCGCATTGCAGATCGAACCCTACTCCCTGGAGCGTATCGAAGTGCTCAAGGGCCCGGCGTCGGTGCTGTACGGGCAGAACCAGCCGGGCGGTATCGTCAACATGGTGAGCAAGCGGCCCAGCGAAACCCCCGTGCATCAGTTGGTGCTGGAAGCGGGTACGTACGAACACAAAAGTGCCGCCATCGACCTCAGTGGTCCGTTGGATGAGCAGGGGCAATTTCTCTACCGCCTGACCGGCCTGGCCAATGATGGGCAGGACGAAATCAACTACGTCGAAAACAAACGCCAGTTCATCGCCCCCAGCCTCACCTGGCAGCCCAACGACGACACCCGCCTGACCGTCTTCGCCCAGTACCAGAAAGACAAAGGCGTGCCCGAAGCCCAAGGCCTGCCGGCGTCCGGCACCCTCTGGGCCAACCCCAACGGCAAGATCAAGCGCGATCTGTTTATCGGTGAGCCGGGCGTCAACCAGTACAACCGCGAGCAGTACGTGCTGGGCTACGAGCTTTCCCATCGCCTCAACGACACCTGGACCCTCAAGCAAAATGCGCGCTACGCCGAGGTCGACGATCGCTACACCGCGCCGCTGCACGGCTACCGCTTCGTCGCCAACCCGGCCACCGGCGTGCAGGATCAGCGCTACCTGCAACGCTTCGGCGTGGACTGGTCGCAAACCAACAAAGTGTTCGGCGTGGACAGCATCGCCCAGGCCGAATTCGCTACCGGCGTGCTGGACCACACCCTGATCGTCGGCCTGGATTACTACCACTCCAACTCCCAGTTCCTCGGCCTGTACGACCGAAATCCGCCGATCATCGACCTGTTCAAGCCGGTCTACGGTCAGCGTATGAACTTCGGCCAGCCCTATCGCTGGGACCGCACCATTACCCAGACCGGCCTGTACGTGCAGGACCAGATCAAACTGGATAAATGGGCGTTTGTGCTCGGCGGTCGTTACGACTGGGCCAATGTGGTGAACAAGGAACCGATTCAGGACAGCCGCTTCGCCAGCAAGGACCAGGCCTTCACCGGTCGTGCCGGGTTGGTTTACCTGTTCGATAACGGTGTGGCGCCCTTCGTCAGCTACACCGAATCGTTCCTGCCGCTGGCCGGCACCAGTATCGATAAAAAACCGTTCGAGCCGTCCACCGGCAACCAATACGAAGTGGGCGTGAAGTACCAACCGCCCGGCCAGAAGAGTTTCGTACAGGTCTCGGTCTACCAACTGGACCAGGAAAACGTGCTCACCACCAACCCGGTAGATACCACCTACAGCACCCAAAGTGGCGCGATGCGTTCGCGGGGTGTCGAGCTGGAAGCCAAGGCCTCCCTCAGCGATGCATGGGACGTGGTGGCCTCGGCCTCGCGCAACGACGTCAAATACACCAAGGACAACGACGGCCGCGAAGGTCGCCACCCGGCCGGCATCTCACCGCTCACCGCCTCGATGTGGGTCAACTACACCGTGCTCGGCGACACCCCTTTGGCTGGCCTCGGCGCAGGCCTGGGCGTGCGCTATGCCCGTCAGAGCCTGGGTGACTATTACGCAGGCGCTTTCACCGTGCCGTCCTACAGTGTCTATGACGCCAGCCTGAGCTACGACCTGGGCAGTTCGCCGCTGAAACTCAAGGGCGTGAAGCTGGCGATGAACGTGCAAAACCTCACCAACAAGACCTATGTGTCGCAATGCACCAGTGATTTGGATTGTTACTACGGGGAAGGGCGCACAGTGGTGTCGAGTTTGACCTACGACTGGTGAGCCTTTCAGGTGTGTATCAGCAAACAGGTCACATCGTCTTCAGTCGGGTGGGCGTGGAGAGATTGCGCCGCAATGACGGCTAATTGGCTTTCGGGTGAGAGCTCTGCCCAGAAACCGTCTGTTGCCAGAACCCATAATGTATCCGGGGTTACTGGCAACGATTGAACGCGGGGCTCGTGGCTCCTGCGATGACTCATGCAGTTGAGCAGTTGTTTACGGGCCGGGCTGTTGGCAATGAGCGCGTGGCCCAGATCGCCTTTCCAGTTGGGGCCGCAGTGTGGCGAACTGAGCCAGTTCACGGGCTGATTTTTTTCCAGATGCCCCAGGCAGCAATCGCCAGCATGAATGGTGATTGCGGTTTGGCCAAGAACCAGCAAGGCAAGGTAGCTGGCGGAAGCGAATGGGAAGTCGGGGCACAGGTTTGAGTGCACGTCGTTGAATGAAGTGAGCGTCAGCTTCAGCGCCTCATCGAGCGAACGTACTTCAGTTGGCTGTGCGTGGGCGAACGCACCGAGCACATGTTGAATCATGGCTTTCGCCAGTTGACCGCTTCCGGGTTTAGCCGTCCCATCGGCGATGACATAGAGCTGGGCGCCAGCATTGTGCACCCAGCCGCTGAAGTCACGGTTTTCTGCTCTATGAGTACCTTTGCGGCTAAGTCTCAGGCGCAGGGTCAAACGCTCGCTCCTGCATCAATCAATGCAGCGAGACGGCTGTAAATCAAGGCCTCGCGATCGGGGTCTTGGGCTGTGCTTTGGATTACGTCTTGAAACGCCGTCAACTTGAGCAGCGCCGACAGTTGATCGCTCACGAAGCGTCGCAGGTCGACAGGGGCTTGTTTTACTTCTGCTGTCAGTTCCTCCCGGCCGTCAAGTAAAGCAATGATGTCTTCAATGTCGTTGGACATCAGGACGTCGCCGTTACCTCTTCCTTGATACGCCTGCAGTTTTGCGGCGAGAAACCAGGGGGCGGCAAAGACTTTGATGCGGGTGCCATTGGGCAACGCGTAATCAATGGCATGTTCCAGTCCACCGACAAACCAAGTATTAGAGAAACCCAGTACTTTCTCATCGGTGGGCATGAAGTCGACTTTCAGTTCACCCAAGCGCAAGCGGCATGTAACCGTATCCTGGCCTGTGTTTTTGAATCCCTTGATCTTGAGAGTTTCCTCCAGTCGGTACCAGGCTGCGGTGCTTGTCAGGTGGATGACCAAGTCCACGTCATCGGTGCCACGAATGGACTCCTGAGTGTATTCGTCGGTGATCAGCAGGACTGTCGTGCATCCACCCACAAAAGCCACTTGCCGCCGCAGCTCGGCCCCCAGCGCGTCGGCGACTTCCTCAAGCATTTGCAGCATCATTTCCCGGGCGGAGTTCACAGAATCCACTCCCTCAGCATGGCGTCGGCTACTTTGGCTTCGCGGGGGCCTCCTATGCGGATGGCATCAACGAGGGCCAGGAAATGGTAAAGAAGCTCATCTTTTTTTACCGCTCCCGGCACCGTCTTGTACAAGGGCGTGATTTCCTGGCCTTTGCTTTTGCCGTAGGCGTCCGGCCAAACGGGGATGAATTCGCCGCCGCTGATGACCTTTCCCGCCAGGATGGGGGCCGCGAAGGCGGTCGGAATGCCCCGAACGATGGGGCCTGGCTTCACCGGAAAAATATAACGAATGCTGTAAGTGACGAGATCAAGCAGTGCTTTTTTTCTGACGAGAGGCGAACCGTCGTTATTGTCCGTAAACACCAACCCAATTTCGCGGCATCGGCTTAAAGATGAAGATACCTCTGTCTTGCTCAGCCCCAATGCCGATGCGAGGGCTCTTACAGAGTAGCTTTGTTGATTGTCCTGTTCGGCAGGCTCGCTCTCGTCCCAGCCGCGCCAGTCTTCGAGATCAGAAAGCTGAACGGCTTGTATGTCGTTTTCATTTTCAAAAAATTGCTTGATGGTCGAGATGACCGCCCCTTCCGAATCTTGCATCACGGAGAACTCGCGTTTTTTCACGCGCTCCCCCCTGGCCTGCAATTCCAGGCTTATGAGTTTGAACAAGATAAGTACGTCTTGACTTTTCATGGGGCTCCAAACTTAAGTGTCCTCTGTCCGCGGACAGAGGACACTTTCTTGCACGGCTTCAATACCGATGTCAAGGATGATCAGCGATTCTGCAAAAACACCACATACCCCCGAAACCATTCACTCCCCGGCAAATACCCCGGTTCCTCCCATTCCCCACCCTGGATCAATCCGACCTTGAACGGAAGCCCCAGCCGATTCATACGTGGCAAATACGCCGCGTAATCCGGGATGCTGTGGCGGCCTTGATACGTTTGCACCACCACTTCATCCACCACGCCCTTGAGCTGGGCGATGGCGGCTGGGTCTGCGTTGCTGCTCCAGTCCATCAGGCCGGTGATGCTCAGGCGTAGGTCGGCGGGCAGGCGCTGGCGCAGGTCGCGCAGGAAAGCGGCGTATTCGTGCAGGTATTGGGTGCGGGCGTCGAAGTCGATCTGGATGCCGACCACCGGGTTGCCCGCGTCGCGCCAGCGTTGCACCTGGCCGAGCAGTTGGGTGTAGACGCGTTCCGGCCAGTGCAGGGTGTGGGCGCGGTAGACCACCCAGACTTCGCCTTGGGTGATGCGCGGCACGCTGATGCCCTGGGCGATAAATTGCACGCCGCGTTGGGGCGCGCGGCGGGTTGAGTTGATCTGGCCCTGGAGGATGTACAGGGTCTTGGCCTGTTTGAGTACCGGCTGGGGCGTGACGCCGCTCCACAGCCAGAAGGCGTCATAGTCGCGAGCGTCGACGGCCGCGAAGGCCGGGCTTGCCAGCAGCAGCAAGCCTAGCCACAGGTATTTCACCAGTAGTACTGCAGGGATTTGCCCCACTGGGTGTCGCCAAAGCCGGACTTGAGTTGGCGGAACCAGGCTTTGCGCACCGCCGGTTCAACGTCCTGGCCGCCGCAGCTGTTATAGCCGGCCGGCGCGTAGCAGTTGATGGCGCGGAACAGCGCGTAGGCCTTGTCGTTCTTTGGCGCCTTGGCATCGGCGATCACCTGCTTGTAACCGTCGAGGCGCGAGAAGGTTTCGCCCTTGAAGTCCGACGCGGTGCTGCCCAGGCTGCCGGCGGCGCGGGCCTGTTCCAACGGCATGCCGTCCAGGCCGTTACGCAGGATGAATTCGCCGAAGCAGTTCAGCGCTTGTGGGTTTTTCGCATCGGTCTGCAAGGTCGCAGCGGTCTGCGCGATGCTCGGGCAGGCATAGCCGGATTCGGCCTTGTCGCCGTTCCACTGGAACAGCTTCAAGCTCTGGCCGCCGCTATAGACGTAGCCAAGGCTGGTGCCCAATTTGTCTTCTGGGGGCGAAGCCGGCAGTTGCTTGAGGTCCTCGGCGAACGTGGCGTACTGGCTGCGCAGCAGGTCTTTATAAAGCAGCACGAACTGCGCGGTCTGGCGCTCCAGCGGGTCGCTGGCCTGGGCGATCTGTTGGCGCAGCAACTCAGGCCCGGCGACGTTGCGCAGCAGGATGTAACGCACCGGCTTGGCGCTGATCGGCGAGTCGCTGGCGAACACCTTGGCCAGTTGGCCGCTGCGCTCGTAGTTCATCGCCAGGGCCAGTTCCAGTTGGTCGCGTTGCAGCGGCAATTTGGCCTGGTCGAGCAGTTTCAGCCACAGGGCTTCGGCGCCTTTCCAGTCCTGTTTGTCTTCCAGCGCCAAGCCGCGCAGGGTCTGCTGGCTGAAGGCGAAGTAATTCAGGTTCGACGGAATGTCCTGAGGCAAGTGCTTCAAGGCGGTGTCCGGTTGATGCTCGATGTACAGGGCACTCACGGCCAGCAAGTAGTCGTACAGCTCGGGGGCGCTGGCAAAAGCGACTTTCTGTTTCTCCAGGTCTGTTCGGGAGAGCGCCGGCTGATCACCGCCGCGCATCACCATCAGGTCGCTGACCAACTGGATCATCGGCGTCGTGACCGTCTCGCTGTTGACCATCAACAGCTTGAGGTCGGCCTCTTCGATCAGTTCATCCACCGATACATTGCGCTGTGCATCCGACGCCTGTGTCATCGCCCAGGCATACGCGTCGGCGAGCTGGATGTTGTCGTCCGCCAGCCAGTACACGCGGCGCAGCAGGCCTCGGGCGGAGGCAACGTAACGACCCTGTGGATAAGTCTCCAGATAGCCAACAAAGCCATCTTTGGCCTGGCCCAGTGCAGACTTGTCCACACGCGCAAGCTGCGGCATCCCGTATTCGTCGAATGCTTCGGCCTGCGCCTGGTTCAGCAAGGTGCGGGCGCTCATGTACTGCGCGGTTTCCTTCAACCAGGGCAGTTCGCTGCCGCTGGCGGCGGCAAAACCGCGCTCGGCCTCGCTGAAACGTCCGCTGTAAAAGTCGGCGGCCGCTTGCAGATACGTGCGCAGCATGCGGCCATTGGATGACTCGATCGGTTCGGCGATCACCGGGCCGTCCCAGGTGCAGGTGATGAGCAGTTCCAACCGGGCCTTCGCCAGCAGCTGGCGTTCTGCGGTTGGCATGTCGGCTTGCACCACCTGGCTGATAAACGCAGTGGCGCTGTCATCGTCGTTGCTGCGACAGCGGCTGCCCTCGCCTTCGAGGTAGGCCTCGCCGGCAGTCGTGTACTCGTTTCGCTTAATGCCCAGAGAGGTCAGCAGGGTGTCGAGCTCGGCGGTGGACGAGTCGTCCGAATCGGCTTCAGTTTCTGCGCTGGAAGCGGCAGCGAGGCGATACACCGGAAACGGCACCGGGCCGAAACCCTGGCTCAGATCGTCTTCGGTCAAAGCCTTCGGCGTCAGCGGTTCGGCTTTTTTGTCAGCCAGCAGCAGGCGCAGGTTGACCCGACTGTCGTTGCCTGGGTTGAGAAAGGGAAGGTTGCTGCAGGCGTCGAGGCGGTCACGCGACACCCGCCAATCCGGGTAGCACGAGTCATCGGAACTGGCCTGGGCCGGTAGGGAAATACCGGCCAGCAGGGCCAGTGCCAGGGGTGACAGAAAACCGATGCGCATGACGTGTCCTTGATCCTGGGTCCTTGGAGGGCGCCAATAGTAGCCTGATCCGATGTTGGCTATGGTGAAGGCCTACACAAATCACAGATTTGTCCGCTTTGGGTGGTGGCAATTTAACCTCGCTGCCCTAGACTGCGCTGATGATCAGGGAGAGATTTGTATGAAGCCGTTGCATGGATGGGTATTGAGTTTTTCCTACCTGATGGGCTCAGTGCCGATGGTGATGGCGGATGACCCGTTACTGGATCCTCCGGCTACGGCTGCCGTGAGCACCGGCAGCGAGGCGCGTGGTGTGTTGCGCGCTCGCGACCAGGCGATGCTGGCCAGTGAGTTGTCCGGGCGCATTGTCGATCTGCCGTTCAGCGAGGGTGAGTCATTCAAGAAGGGCGACACACTGGCGCGTTTCGACTGTTCGGCCTATCAGGCCCAACTCAATGCAGCGTCGGCGGCCAGTCGCGGCGCCGGTGAAGAACTGGCCCACAATAAGCAACTGGCGGCGCTCAATTCCGTCGGTCGCTTCGAAGTGGCGCGCGCCGAAGCCAAACTCACCGAAACCCAGGCCCAGTCCCAGGTCTATCAGGTGCAGGTCAAGCGTTGCAGCGTGCTGGCGCCGTATGACGGCCAAGTGGTGCAGCGCAAAGTGCAACGCTATGAAAGTGTCTCGGCCGGCTCGCCGTTGTTGGAAATCGTCGACAACCGCAGCCTGGAGATCCACTTGCTGGTGCCGTCGCGCTGGATGGGCAAGCTCAAGACTGGGCAGACGTTCAACTTCACCCCCGATGAAACCGGCCAAGCGTTCAGCGCCACCGTCAAACGCCTGGGCGCACGCATTGACGAGGGCAGCCAGACGCTGTTGTTGGTGGCCACGGTGTCCAACGCAACCGGGCTGATGGCCGGCATGAGCGGCACCGCCCACTTCGCGCAACTGCAATGAACGCACCGATGCCAGGCAGTACCGAGCGGGTGTTTGCCCAGTTTCTCGAGCTTGAACGTCAGACCCGCGCCGCGCGCAGCACCGAGCAACTGGCCTACAGCCTGGTCAATGATGGTCAGCCGCTGTTTGGCTACCGCCACGCGGCGCTGTTGATTGCTGGCAAGGTGCAGGCGGTGACCGCTGTGAGCAGCGTCGATCCGAACGCGCCGTTTGTGGCGTTCGTCGAGCAGGCCGTGGCGCAACTGCACAAGCAGGCGCTGGGCGAGACCGCCCGTGTGGTGCCTGTCGAGCTAATGAGCGCACAGGTGCAGGCCGACTGGCTGAGTTTGTCTGCCGGGCATGTGTTCTGGTTGCCGTTCATCGGCCCTCAAGGCCGAGTATTCGGCGGTTTGTGGCTGGCACGGGATACTCCGTGGAACCCCGCCGAGCAGGTGCTGCTGGCGCAACTGGGTGACACTTACAGTCATGCCTGGATCGCGCTGCAACCCCGCCAGCCTTGGCGGTTGCGCCTGACCCGTAAGCGGCAGGCCCTGGTGGTGATCGCGTTGCTGCTGTTGCTGTTGATCCCCGTGCGCCAGTCGGTGCTGGCGCCTGCCGAGGTGGTGCCGCTGGCCGGGCAAGTGGTGGCGGCACCGTTGGACGGCGTGATTGCGCAGTTTCTGGTCAAACCCAACCAACCCGTCAAGCGCGGTGACGTACTGCTGCGCTTTGAAAGCACCACCCTCACCGCCCAGGCCGACGTGGCTGGGCGCGCGTTGGGCGTGGCCGAAGCCGAGCTCAAGGCCAATGCCCAGCGGGCGTTTGCCGACGCCGAATCCAATTCGCGCATCGACTTGCTGGCCGCGCGCGTCGAGCAAAAACGCGCCGAACGCGATTACGCCCGTGAGCTGCTCAAGCGCAGCGAAGTACGCGCCGAACGCGACGGTATCGCCGTCTTCGCCGATCCCGAGCGCTGGCTCGGCAAACCGGTGCAGACCGGCGAGCGCCTGTTGCAGATCGCCGACCCCGGCCAGGCTGAGCTGCGCATCGAACTGGCGGTGGGCGATGCGATTGCCCTGGAGCCGAACGCCCAAGTCGCACTCTTTCTTGACAGCGACCCGTTACAACGCCACCTCGCCACCCTGCAACGCGCCGCCTACGAGGCCCAACCCACGCCGGGGGGGCAATTGGCCTATCGCCTGGACGCGCAGTTCGATGACGCGCCGCCGCGTATCGGCCTGCGCGGTACTGCGAAGATCTTTGGCGAGCGTGCACCGTTGGCGCTGTACCTGTTGCGTCGACCGCTGGCGGGCCTGCGCCAGAGCGTGGGGCTTTAATGGGCCTGCCCAGATTGCGCGACGACCTGCAACTCTCCAGCGCCGGTGTCGCCCTGGACGGTTCGCCGCGCTGGACCCTGGCCGATCCGGTGCGCGGGCGATACTTCAAACTTGGCGTCACCGCCATTCGGCTGTTGCGCCACTGGTCGTTGGGCGATGCGCAAAAAGTCCTGCAGGCTGCCAACCGCGAGCCGGGCTTGCCGCTGGGCGACAGCGAAGTGGATGAGCTGTTGAGTTTTCTACGCACCCACGACCTGATTGCCGCGCTGGACCCGGAACAACGGGCCAGCTACCTGTATAAAGCCGCCGCCCAGAAGCAAAGCCTATGGCAAGTGCTGCTGCACCAATACCTGTTCTTTCGCATTCCGCTGTGGCGCCCAGATGCTTTCCTCAACCGGGCCTGGCCATGGCTGGCGCGGTTTGGGCCGGGTTTGTTGCGCTACGGGTTGCCCATGATTCTGGGCCTGGGGGTGTTTCTGGTCGCGCGGGACTGGCAGCGTTTTTTGGCGACCTTTCCACATCTGTTCAGCCTGGGGGGAGCCTTGGCGTTCGGGGTCGCGCTGTTTTTCGCCAAGCTGTGCCATGAGTTCGGTCATGCCTTTATGGCCAAGCGGGCCGGGTGCCGGGTGCAGAGCATGGGGGTGGCGTTCATGGTGTTGCTGCCAATGTTCTACACCGATGTCAGCGACGCCTGGCGAGTGAATGACCGCCGCTCGCGGCTGATGATTGGCGCCGGCGGCGTAATGGCTGAACTGCTGCTCGCGTGCGTTGCGCTGCTGGGCTGGTCGCTGTTGCCGGACGGCCCGGCACGTACCGCGGCGTTCATGCTGGCCAGCGCCACGTGGTTGACCACCCTGGCGATCAACCTGAACCCGTTCATGCGCTTTGATGGTTACTTTTTGATCAGCGATCTGGGGGGCGTGGATAACCTGCAAGGCCGTGCCTTCGCCCTTTGCCGCTGGCGCTTGCGCGAGTGGTTGTTCGGCTATGGCGAACCGGCGCCGGAAACCTGGTCGCCGACAATGCAACGACGTCTCCTGTGGTGGGGTTACCTGGCGTGGCTGTGGCGCGCGGCGCTGTTCCTGGGGATCGCGTTGGCGGTGTATCACTTGTTTTTCAAACTGCTCGGGATCTTTCTGATGCTGGTGGAGTTGGTGTGGTTCATCTTCCTGCCGGTGTTCAAGGAGTGGCGCGAATGGTGGAGCCGACGCAGCCGTGCCCATACGCCGAGGGTGGTGCTGACGGGCCTCGGGTTGCTGCTGATAGTGCTGGCGCTGGTGGTGCCCTGGCGCAGTGCGGTGGAGCTGCCGACGATGCTCGAAGCGGGGCGCGCCAGTGCGTTGCATGCGCCGGTGGCGGCACGCGTCAAGGCATTGAACGTGGCGGACGGGCAAGTGGTGATCCAGGGCCAGGTGTTGGTCGAACTGGAGTCCCCTGACCTGGACGCCCGGCAGAGCATCGTGCGCCGCGAAGTCGAGATCCTGCAGCTGCAGATGCGTCGCCAGGCCGGGCGCAGCGAAACGGCGGCGGACGCCGGCATCAATGACCAGCGATTGTCCCAGGCCCTGGCCGAATACCGAGGCTTGGCCGCCCAGCGCGAGCGCCTGTTGTTGCGCGCGCCCCATGCCGGGACCGTGCGTGATGTGCTGCCGCAACTGAGCACAGGTCGCTGGTTGTCGCCCAAGGACGCGCTGGCGCAAGTGGTCGAGGACGGCGCGCGCCTGCGCGGTTACCTGGCGGAAGCTGAATTGTGGCGCGTGCAGCCGGGAGCCACCGGGCGATTTATCGCCGATGACCCGATGCACGCGGCGATTGCCGTGGCGTTGACGGACATCGATGCCAACGGCGTGGCTTATCTCGATCAAGAAGCCCTGACCTCCGATCACCACGGACCGATCGCCGTGCGCCGCGATGCAAACCAGCGCCCGGCACCGGTCCAGGCGCAATACGGCGCTCGGTTTACGACGGTGCAATCAATCCCTACGCCCCATCAGCCGTTGCGCGGGGTGGTGGTGTTGCAAGGGCGCAGCGAATCAGTGCTGGGTGTGGCTTGGCGACGAGTGGCAGCCTTGGGCGTGCGGGAAAGCGGTTTTTGACAGGAGTTGAACACGATGCTGAACAAGGATGGCGCTCTGGCGCAGGGCCTGGTGGTGCGCCCGTCGCGCAGTACCGATGGGCCGTTCCTACAGGGGCTTTACCGCTCGGCGCGGGCCGATCTGCAATGGATCGATGGCGAACAGGCGTTGGTGGAGGAGGTGATTGCCCAGCAGTTCCAGATCCAGGAAAAGGGCATGGATGAGCGCTTTCCCGGCGCGCTGCATTACGTGGTCGAGAAACTGGGCACGCCCATCGGCGCGTTGAGTGCCGACTTCGGGCCTAACGAGATCCGCGTGCTGTACCTGGCGTTTATTCCGGCCGCTCGCGGCCAGGGGTTTGGCCGAGCGGTGTTGCAAGGTGTGCAGCAGGCCGCCAGCCAGGTGTTTTGCCCGGTGACCACGGTGGTATGGGCGAGCAACCCCCACGCGCGCCAGCATTACCTGGCGCTGGGGTTTCGGGTGGAGGAAGAGACACCCGCCGCGCAACGGCTGGTGTGGTACCCGTCTCAGTTGAACACGATGCAGAAATAGCCGCGTTCGGCATTTCGGCCCATGGCCGGCTCGCGGGACACAAACACCTGTTCCAGGCACACGTCCGGCAGCGGCAGGCAGCATAGACCGTCCACGAAATCGGTGGGGCCGAGGCTGCTGAACAACACGCTGAAAGCCCCGCGTGGGTTGTGCGGCAAGGTCGCTTGGGGCGTCTCGCGTACACGTTCGATCTGAATCGGCAGCGCCGAGCCGTCCGGCAAGTAAAGCGTGCTGCTGCCCGCCAGCAACGGGCGAAAATGTTCAGAGGTGACCAGGTTCAACATAAGCATGGCTCCGCTTCAAAAGCGCCGAGGCATTCAAGCCTCGGCCAAGGGGTGGCATCACTCGCGTGACGGAAAGATGCCGTTCAGGGCAATGCTGAAGTTGATGACCAGGAAGGGGTTCATGCTCCCCATGGGCTGGCCTTGGCCGGTGGGGTCAATGGTGCCGGTCAAGGTGGTGCTCACGCCTTGGAGCGGCACCGGGTTGGCGCCCTGTTGGTCCGAGTAAATGGTGGCATTGCCTGGCCCGGTACCGGATGCGCCGATAAACGAGTTGGTGGCGGTGGGCGCGTTGGCCGGGTTGCTGGCAGCGTTGGCCAGTTGCACCGAGGTGCTGGCCTTGAGCGCTGTGCTGCCATGGGTGTGGGCGGGCAGGTTGGCCAGTGTGGCAGTGATGCTCTCGGTGCCGGAGACTTCGCCGATAACACGCGGCGTCAAGCCTGGGCCGTTACCTTGGCAGACGGGCAGGCGACCTTGCAGATTGGGCAGCATGAAAGTCGTCGAGCCGTTGCCGCCGTAGGTGACGCCAATCAGGGCGAACAGCGCCTGGTTTTGGCTGAGGGAGAGGGTTTGACCGGCGCACAAGGCCCATTCCCGAGGAGCAAAATTAAACGCAAAGGGTTGGATAGTGCCGATGAATACTTCCATGGATCGTTCATCCTTGTAGAGGCTCTATAGGGGGGGGACGACCCTTGAAGGGGCGTCATCGCAGAGCGTAGACGCAGGTTTCGCCGGCTGCCCGACGCTTTCGAAACAGTGAGCGAATAGGGGCCGTTTGGCTTACAGTGGCGCTGGTTTATGCACATGCATGTTTTTCCCTGGAAACGGGCAGTACTGAGGGATTTGTGGTGCGAAGGTGGGTAGGACAAAACGAGAAGATCGGCGCCTTTGCCGCGTTCGACGGTGCGTTTACGGGCGCCGGCTGGCTCAGCCGCTTGTGGTGGTTGCCGATCCTGGGGCTGGCCATGGCCCTGCGCTTTTACGGCCTGACCGCTGCGGCGATCTGGGGCGACGAGGGCTCCAGCTTATTGCTCAGCGAATACGCCTTGGACGACCTGTGGTTTCACGCCGCCCACGATGTTCACCCACCGCTTTATTTTTTCATGCTGCGCGGCTGGATCGAGTTGTTTGGCGACGGCATCTGGTCGATCCGCAGCATAAGCGCGATCCCTGGCGTGGCGGTCGTGGGCCTGGGTATTTGGCTCACCCGGCAGCTGTCGACCCAACGTGCGGCCGTCCTCGCAGGCCTATTGCTGGCATTGATGCCCACGGCGGTGCGTTACAGCCAGGAAGTGCGCATGTATGCCCTGCTCGGTGTATGGCTGCTCGGTGCCACCCTGGCCTTGGTGTACTGGGTGCGCCGTCCGGAACGTGCGCGTTATCTGGTCGCCTATGTGTTGCTGATGACTGCCGGTTTCTACACCCACTACTTCACCGCCCTGTGCGTACTGGTGCACTGGGCCTGGCTGGGTGTGTTGTGCACGTCGCAACCAGTGGGCCAACGCCTGATCTTACGCCGCAGCTGGTGGCTGGCTAACGTCGCCATCGTGCTGCTTTACCTGCCCTGGCTGCCGAACCTGCTGGACCTGGTGCAGCATGTCGATCAACTCAAGGTCGGCGGCGATATTGGCTGGGAAGCGCCGGTCGACCTGTTCTCCGTACCGTCGATGATCTGGCAGTTTATGCTCCAGGACGAAGGCCTGGACCTCTGGCGGCCGCTGTTCTGGCTGTTCCCATTGCTGTTGATAGCGATGGTGGGCGTTACCGCCTGGCGTGACCGCGAGCCTGATCGCCCAGCAGTGCTATTGGCGCTGTTTTTTCTGCTGCCGCTGTTGCTGGTGTATGGGGTGTCGTTTATCTCGCCAGTATTTATCGAGCGCTACCTCACCGTATACGCCCTGGCATTGCCGATGCTGGTGGCGGTGGCAATCGATCGTCTGCCCTCGCGGCGGGTGTGGCTCGGGGCGGCGTTGTTCGTGCTGTTGGTCGGTGTGGAACTGGTGGGGCTGAAGAATAACTTCGCAGTGGATGAGCACGACCAGTTCAACGTGCCGGTGGAGTTCGTCAATCGCAACTACCAGGAAGACGACCGCATCGTCCTCAGCGACATGATGTGGTACCTCAGCTACGTGTATTACGACCAGACCGACGCGCAGCTGCAGCTCTATACCCCGCCCAAACCCGACGGCACGCCGACCCGACCGAATGCCTATGGCTTCGGCACCTTGGTGGACCAGGACGGCGGGCGCATTTACCTCGACCGTTTGTCGGCATTACCCGCCGATACCCGACGCGTCTGGCTGATCAGCAGCAACGATGGGCCGGACGAATTTGCGCCCGTGCCCGACGGCTGGCGCTTGATCAGCCAGCAAGACGGCGGCGGCGCGAGGGCGCGTCTCTATCTGCTGTGCCGCGGGCCAGACGCATCGCAGCGTGCGGGCTGTGACTAATATCCGTTTGGCATTAACGGCCTAGCAAAATAGTGGCAAATGACCACTAGTTGAGATTGCAATCCTCAGCTACGCTTGCACCACAAAACGGATTTTTGTCCTACAAAGTGGTGAATGGATGCAGTATCACTTTATCTCCGGACTGCCGCGTTCCGGTTCGACCCTGCTCTCTGCGATTCTCCTGCAGAACCCGCGTTTTCACGCCGGCATGAGCAGCCCAGTGAGCCCCTTGTTCAACGGGGTGCTGGCGCAATGCAGTGCGGGCAGCGAGTTCGGCTCGGTGATCGACGCCGGCACCCGCCGCCGTCTGCTGCGCGGGTTGTTCGATGCCTATTACGCCGACAAGGCCTCCACCCCCGTGGTGTTCGATACCAACCGCCAATGGTGCGCGCGCATGCCCGCGCTGCATGACCTGTTCCCCCAGGCCAAAGTGATCGCCTGTGTGCGCAACGTGGCCTGGGTGCTGGACAGCCTTGAACGCCTGTACCGCGCCAACCCGTTCGAGAACACCAAACTGTTCAACGACGATGACGAGCGCAACACCGTCTACAGCCGCTGCGAAACCCTGGCCCAGCGCAATCGCCTGGTGGGCTTTGCCTGGACCGCGCTCAAAGAGGCGTATTACGGCGAGAACGCCGAATCGTTGCTGGTCGTCGATTACGACTTGTTGAGCCAGGCCCCGGAGCGGGTGATGCGGCTGGTGTACGACTTCATCGGCGAGCCCTGGTTCGAACATGACTTCAACCACCTGACCTACGACGCGCCGCTCTTCGACCAGGCCCTGGGACTGGCCGGCCTGCACAAGGTCAAGCCCAAGGTCGCGCCACAGGCACGGCGCACGCTGTTGCCGCCGGACTTGTTTGAGAAGTATGCCGCGTTGTCGTTCTGGCGCGATGGGTCTGCCAGTGCGGCCAATGTCATTCGTATGAAAACCGACGCCGCGATCAGTTGATTGCGGCTTTTCCTTTTTTGCGTATTCAAGTCGTTCGAGTCCGGGTGATCGTCATGTGGTGGAGCAAAGGCAAATCGCGGGTAACCGAGGGCGCGCAAGCCCTGGCATCGCCAATGATCATGTGCCTGGAGCCGCGAATGCTGTTCGACGGCGCGGTGGCGGCCACCGTGGCCGATGCCGCGCAGCCGGATGCCCATCCCACGGCCGAGGCGGCCAAGCCTTCCACCGCCGACCAGCCGGCAGACACGCACGCGCCCCAGGGCCAGGTCGATGCGACCCAGGCGGCGGTGCCGGGCAAGAGCGTGTTGTTCGTCGATTCTCGGGTCAAGGATTCCGCGAGCCTGCTCGAAGGTGTGGCGCCCGGTACCCAGGTGGTGCAACTGGAGGCGAACAAGGACGGTTTGCAGCAGATCGCCGATTACCTGGACAGCCACCAGGGCGTGAGCTCGGTGCAGATCATCGCCCACGGTAATGCCGGCGATCTGTGGCTGGGCAACAGTTACCTGTCAGCGGATAACGTGCAGGCCCGCAGCGAGGTATTGGCGCAGATCGGCCAGGACATGAACGTGGGCGGCGATATCCTGATTTATGGCTGCTACACCGCCGAAGGCGAGCGTGGCCTGAGCCTGGTCGATTCGTTGGCGCAATTGACCGGCCGCGACGTGGCCGCATCCAACGACCGCACCGGCCTGGGCGGCGACTGGGACCTGGAAATCGCTACCGGCAACATCGAAAGCGCCAACGTGCTGTCCGCCAGCGCCATGAGTGAATACCAATGGGGCCTGGCCACCTGGACCGCCACCAACAACCTCAACACCGGCGTTGGTTCCTTGCGCGCGGCCCTGGCGTCCGCGCAGAACGGCGACATTGTCACGTTCAGCAGCTCCATGACTGTCGGGCTGACTTCGGTGCTGGTGGTCAACAAGAACGTCACCATCGACGGTGATCTCAATAACGACAACGTGGCCGACGTGACGCTCGACGGCCAGTACCGCACCCAGATCCTGCAAGTGACATCCGGCACCACGGCTACCCTCGATGGCCTGGTGATTACTCGGGGCATGACGGCCGGCAATGGTGGTAATGGCGGTGACGATGCGTTGGTGTCTCAGGGCGGTGGTATCTACAACGCCGGTACCTTGACCCTGAAGAACGTCACCGTGACCGCCAACGCCGCTTCCGGTGGTGGCGGCGGCGGGGGTGTAACGCCGATATACGCCGGTGGTGGCGGTGGTGGCGGCGGCGCGATCAGCGGGGGTACCGGTGGCAAGGGCGGCGACAGCCTCAACGCCACGGGCAGCAATGGCAGCGCGGGGCAGGGCGGCGCGGGCGGCGGTTTCTTCAACATCGGCGGGCGTGGCGGCTCCACCACGGGTGGCGCCGGCGGTGCGGCCTATCCGGGTTATAGCACCGGCTCGGCCGGTGGTACGGCCAGCAGCGGCGGATTGTCCATCGGCGGTGGCGGCGGCGGTGACGGGTACGACAACTTCGGTGGCGACGGCGGCGGCGCGGTGGGCGGGATCTACAACGACACCGGCGCGACCCTGCGGATCATCGGTAACTCGACCATCTCCAACAACGTCGGCGCGGGCGGTGGCGGTGGGGGTGGCGGAGCCGGCGGCAGCTATCTTCAGGCAGGCGGTGCGGGCGGTGTCGGGGTCGGCGCTATCTGGAACAAAGGCTCGATCCTGATCACCGCCGCCAACTTCGCGGCACTGGCCGGCAACGTTGGCGGCAGTGGCGTGGGAGGGACCAGCGCGGGCACCGCGGGTGTTTCGCCGTCCTCGGTGGCCAACGTCTACGGCGATGGCGGCACCATCAACACCAACTATGTGCCGGACGAGACGCCGCCCACCGCGACCGTCGTGGTGGCCAACACCAACCTGAACTCCGGCGGCACCTCGACGGTGACCATCACCTTCTCCGAAGCCGTGACGGGCCTCACCGCGGCGGACCTGACGGTGCAGAACGGCACCGTCGGCACCTTGACCACTGGCGACGGCGGCGTCACCTGGACCGGTACGTTGACCGCGGCCAGCAACATTGCCGACACCACCAACATCATCACCCTGAACAACACCGGCGTTGCCGACCTGGCCGGCAATGCCGGCGTGGGCACCACCGACTCGAACAACTACATCGTCAACGATACCGTGGCACCCACGGCGTCCATCGTGGTCAGCGACACCGCCCTCAGGATCGGCGAAACCAGCGTCGTGACCATCACCTTCAGCGAAGCCGTGAGCGGTTTCACCAGCGCCGACCTGACCGTCGCCAACGGCTCGATCAGCGGCCTGAGCACCAGTGACGGAGGCATCACCTGGACCGCCACGCTGACGCCGGATGCGCCTGTCACCGATACCTCCAATCTGATTGTCCTGAACAATACCGGCGTGGCGGACCTCAACGGCAACGCTGGCGTGGGCACGACCAACTCCAACAACTACGCCATCGACACGCAACGCCCAACCGCCACCATCGTGGTGACCGACACCAGCCTGAGCGTCGGTGAAACCTCCGTGGTAACCATCACCTTCACCGAGGCCGTGAGCGGTTTCACCCTCGCCGACCTGACCGCTGCCAATGGCAGCTTGAACACGCTGAGCAGCAGCGATGGCGGTATCACCTGGACTGCAACGCTCACCCCGACGGCCAGCATCAGCGACACCACCAACCTGATCACCCTGACCAACAGCGGTATTGCCGACCTGGCCGGCAACCCCGGCAGCGGCACCACCGACTCGAACAACTACGCCGTCGATACCCAGCGTCCGACCGCCGCCATCGTGGTGGCCGATAGCGCGCTGAACATCGGTGAGACGTCGCTGGTCACCATCACCTTCAGCGAGGCCGTCACTGATTTCACCCTGGCCGATATGACCGTCGCCAACGGCGCCTTGAGCGGGCTGAGCAGCGGTGACGGCGGTATTACCTGGACCGCCACGCTCACGCCGAGCGCCAGCACCACCGATGCCACCAACCTGATCGTCCTGGCCAACACCGGCGTGGCGGACGCGGCCGGTAACGCGGGCAGCGGCACCACCAGCTCCAACAACTTTGCGGTTGACACTCAACGTCCCACCGCCAGCATCGTGGTGGCCGACACCGCGTTGAGCGTCGGCGAAACATCGCTGGTCACCATCACGTTCAGCGAAGCGGTAACAGGTTTTACCGCCGCCGATCTGACGGTCGCCAACGGCACTGTCACCGGCCTGAGCAGTGGCGACGGCGGTATTACCTGGACCGGGACATTCACCCCCGGCGCCAGTCTCAGCGACACCAGCAACCTCATCACCCTGGACAACACCGGTGTGACTGACGCGGCGGGCAACGCCGGCAGCGGCACCACCGACTCCAATAACTACGCCATCGATACCCAGCGCCCCACCGCCACCCTCGTGGTCGCCGACACGGCCGTTGCTATTGGCGAAACCTCCGTGGTGACAATCACCTTCAGCGAGGCGGTGACCGGTTTCACCCTGGCTGACCTGAGTGTCACCAATGGCAGCCTGAGCGGCCTGAGCACCAGCGACAACATCACCTACACCGCAACCTTCACGCCATCGGCGGGCGTCAGCGATACCACCAACCTGATCACCCTCAATAACACCGGGATTGTCGACGGGGCAGGTAATACCGGCAGCGGCACCACCGATTCCAACAACTATGCCGTCGACACACTGCGCCCGACCGCCACCATCGTTGTCGCCGATACCGCGCTGAGCGTCGGCGAAACCTCGCTGGTGACCATTACGTTCTCGGAAGCGGTCAGTGGTTTCGACAATTCGGACCTGAGCGTGGCCAACGGCACATTGAGCGCGGTCAGCAGCAGCGATGGCGGCATCACCTGGATCGCCACGTTCACGCCGGCCCTCGGGGTCAGCGACACGTCCAACCTCATCATCCTGAACAACACCGGCGTCAGCGATGCGGCGGGCAACAGCGGTACCGGCACCACCAACTCCAACAACTACCAGGTCGACACCAACGTGCCGACGGCGACCATTGTGATTGCCGACACCACATTGAGTATCGGCGAGACCTCGTTGGTCACCGTGACCTTCAACTCGGCGGTCAGCGGGTTTGACAATTCGGACCTGACCGTCAGCAACGGCACACTCAGCACCATGAGCAGCACCGACGGTGGCGTCACCTGGACGGCCACGTTCACGCCGAGCGCCAGCATTGCCGATACCAGCAACGTCATCACCCTGGACAATACTGGCCTGATCAACGGCGCGGGCAATGCCGGCGTGGGCACCACCGACTCCAACAACTACGCGGTCGACACAGTGCGCCCCACCGCGAGCATCGTTGTGGCGGACACCGCCATTGCCGCCGGCGAGACCTCACTGGTGACCATCACCTTCAGCGAGGCCGTGACGGCGTTCACCAGCGCCGATCTGACGGTGGTCAACGGCCTACTCTCGGGGTTGAGCAGCAGCGACGGCGGCATCACCTGGACCGCGACGCTCACGCCGACCAACGGGGTCACGGACAGCAGCAACCTCATCACACTCAACAGTGGCGGCGTCGTCGACCTGGCCGGCAACGCCAATGTCGGTAGCACCGACTCCAACAACTATGCGCTGGACACCGAGCGTCCAACCGCAACGATTGTGCTGGCTGATTCCAGCCTCAGTGTCGGCGAAACCTCGTTGGTGACCATCACCTTCAGCGAGGCCGTCACCGGGTTCAGCAATGATGACCTAAGCGTCGCCAACGGCACCCTGAGCGCGGTGAGCAGCAGCGACGGCGGCCTGACCTGGACCGCCGTCTTCACCCCGGCCCTCGGCGTGCGCGACACGACCAACCTGATCGTCCTGGACAACACCGGCGTGAGTGACGCGGCGGGCAACAGCGGAACCGGTACCAGCAACTCGGCCAACTACAGCATCGATACCCAGGTGCCGACGGCCACCATCGTGGTCGCCGATACGGCGCTGAACATCGGTGAAACCTCGTTGGTGACCATCACGTTCAACGAGGCGGTGAGCGGTTTTGACAACAGCGACCTGAGCGTCAGCAACGGCACGCTGAGTAATCTGTCGTCCACCGACGGTGGCGTCACCTGGACGGCCACGTTCACGCCGAGCGCCAGCATTGCCGACACCAGCAACGTCATCACCCTGGACAACACTGGCGTCGTCAACGTCTCGGGCAATGCCGGCGTGGGCACCACCGACTCCAACAACTACGCGGTCGACACCCAGCGTCCTACGGCGACGATCTCCGTGGCGGACAACAACCTGGGCATCGGCCAGACCACCACAGTGACCATCGGCTTCAGCGAAGCGGTCAGCGGTTTCGATTTGTCGGACCTGAGCGTGGCCAACGGTGTGCTGTCCAACCTGGCCAGCAGCGATGGCGGCAAGACCTGGACGGCTACCTTGACGCCGACGGCGGCGATCAGCGATGCCACCAACCTGATCGTACTGGACACCGGTCTGGTGAATGATGCGGCGGGTAACGTCGGCAGCGGCATCGTGATTTCCAACAACTTTGCCATTGATGGTGAGCGGCCTACCGCGACCATCAGCGTGGCCAACTCCAACCTGACGGTCGGGCAGACCACCACGGTGACCTTCACCTTCAGCGAGAAGGTCAGCGGCTTCGAGCTGGATGACCTCAGCGTGGCCAATGGCACCTTGTCCAACCTGGCCACCAACGACGGCGGCAAGACCTGGACCGCGACCCTGACACCGACGGCCAATATCAACGACCCGAGCAACTTCATCACGCTGGATTCCAGCCTGGTGGCGGACCTCGCGGGCAACGCGGGCAGCGGTTTTGCCAACTCCAACAACTTTGCGATCAACACCATCGCGCTGACGGGCGATCCCCTCTTCCGTGTCACCACGCCGACAGCGCCTGTGGACGCACCGAACCAGCCGTTGCAGCCGATCATCTTCGGCCGGCCGGGGGGCGAGCTGGGTTCGCCTATCGGCTTCCCGCCGCTGTTCGAGCAACGTGAAATGGGCGGGGGCTTGCCGCCCATCGGCAGTATTTTCATCAACAACGGCGCTTCGTCGCCCAGTTTTATCGCCCAGGTGTTCAGCACCGATAGCAGTGGGGACGGCAGTGGCCAGGGCTTCCTCGGGTTTGGTGGAGGCGATGGCGGGGTGTTTGGTTCAAGCACCCTCTCGGGGTTGTTCAACCGCGAGAACAGCGGCGACGACAGTGGCTTCAAGGCGTTCGACAACAAGTCGATCAAGGGCAGCGGCGACGCGGCCCAGGGCCTGCGTGGCGTATTTGGCGCGCCGACTCTTGGCCAGCAACTGCAACAGATCAACGACACCGAGCATCGTCAGGTGATGGACCTGGCGGCCGCGCTGCAACAGGTCGGCATCAGCGAAATGCAGGCTTGAACACACTCCAATTTTGCGCAGGAACAGGGGCAGTACAGGGATGAAGACAGGTCAAAAGTTGTTCGGCGCCAGCCTGCTGGTGCTGGCGATCAGCGGTTGCGCGGTCACCAGCGAACCGATTGAGCGCAGTGTCAGTGAGCAGCGAGCCCGCAGCGATCTACACGGCATGTACAAGGATCAAGAGCCCCTCAGCGGCCCCTTGACCCTGCACCAGGCCATGGCCCGTGCGGTGAAATACAACCTCGAAGGTCGCTTGAAGGTGATGGAAGAAGCCTTGGCCAAGCGCCAATCGGACCTGTCCAGTTTCGACATGCTGCCGCGCATGGCCCTGTCCGCAGGCTACGCCGGGCGCAATAACACCAACGCCTCCAGCAGCCAGAGCGTGCTCACCGGTACGCAGTCCCTGGAGCCGTCCACCTCCCAGGATCGCGACCGCCGCGTGGCGGACCTGACCATGGTGTGGAACGTGCTCGACTTCGGCGTCAGCTACATCAGCGCCAAGCAGCAGGGCGACCAGCGCCTGATCATCCAGGAACGTCGACGCAAGGTAATCAACACCATCGTCCAGGACGTGCGCTCTGCCTACTGGCGCGCGGTGGCCGCCGAGCGTCTGCTGACCCAGATCGACAGCCTGATGGCACGGGTCGATCAAGCACAGGCCAACAGCCAAAACATGAGCGAGCAGCGCATCGGCGACCCGGTCCAGGCCCTCGGTTACCAGCGCTCGCTGATCGAAGCCACACGCCAATTGCAGGAGCAGCGCCGCGCCCTGTCCCTGGCCAAGACCGAACTGGCCACCCTGATCAACCTGCCCATGGGCACCGACCTGAAGCTGGCCACGCCGGACGAGTACACGGTGCCTCAACTCAAGGTCAATCTGAGCAGCCTGGAACAGGAAGCCCTGGCCAATCGCCCGGAACTGCGTGAGCAGGATTACCAGACCCGCATCAGCGCTGCGGAAACCCGCAAAGCCATGCTGCGTCTGCTGCCGGGCCTGGAGTTTTCCGCTGGCGGGCACTACGACAGCAACTCGTTCCTGGTAGACAACCGTTGGGCTGACTATGGCGCCAAGATCACCTGGAACCTGTTCAACGTGATCTCCGCCCCGGCGGCCATTGACGTGGCCAAGGCTGGCGAAGAAGTTGCCACCGCACGGCGCCAGGCCATGTCGATCGCGGTGCTGGCACAAGTCTATGTGGCCAACGCCAATTACCAGGACGCCGTGCGCCAGTTCAAGACCAACGAACAACTGGCGAACATCGACGGGCAAATCCTCACCCAACTGCGCAACCGGCATGAAGCAGCCGGCT
This sequence comes from Pseudomonas sp. SR18, assembly GCF_023701505.1. NCBI lineage: Bacteria > Pseudomonadati > Pseudomonadota > Gammaproteobacteria > Pseudomonadales > Pseudomonadaceae > Pseudomonas > Pseudomonas sp. SR18. Next base: position 47,686 of record NZ_JAMQAU010000013.1, read on the forward strand.
TGGGCGAACTGGACCTGATCCAGGGCGAACTCAACACCCTGCAAGCCGACCTGCGCCGTGACCTGGCCTATGCCGACCTGCGCAATGCCTACGGCCAGATCTTCGCCAGCGCCGGGCTCGACCCGTTGCCCGAGCAATTGGACTCTGACCGCGTGCAGACCATCGCCACCGCGCTGGCCAGCCGTGAATCGGCCTGGGCTGCCGGCAACATCGCTGCACCGGTGCCGCGTGCTGTTGCCCAGTAACCTGGTGGCGCCGACGGCGAGCATCACGCGCCGTCAGCGCGAGGCGCGTAATGGGCATCGCGGTATGGCGATCCTGCTCACCGGTTTGCCCGCATCGGGCAAGTCGACCCTGGCCCAGGGGCTGCAAGCTGCGCTTTTCGAACAGGGTCGGCAAAGCATCGTGCTCGACGGCGATGCCTTGCGCGGCGGCCTTAATAAAGACTTGGGTTTTGCCGACGGCGACCGCGAGGAAAACATCCGCCGTGCCAGCGAACTGGCGGCGCTGCTGGTGGACAACGGGCAGATCGTGATCCTCGCGATGATCGCGCCGCTGACCGAATTGCGGGCGGTGTTTGCCGGACGCCTGGGCGCGGATTACCGGGAAGTGTGGTGCAGCGCATCCTTGGCGGTGTGCGAAGGGCGCGATCCCAAAGGGCACTACGCCCGGGCGCGACGGGGCGAATTGCCAGGATTTACCGGCGTGGGTTCACCCTATGAGCCGCCGAGGGATACTGCGTTGGTGCTGGATACCGGCGTGTTACCGGCGCAGCAGTGCGTCGAAGGTTTGCTGGCCTGGCTGGCGCCTGGGCTAGACTCTGGAGAATCACCTTCTTAGGAGCCCGCCATGGAATCGCCAGTGCATAGCTTGCCGTCATTGTTCAAACAGTTGGGTTTGCCGGATGACCCGAAGAGCATTGATCAATTCTTGGCCAGTCATTCACCGCTCAAACCGGATCTGAAATTGGCGGACGCGTTTTTCTGGACCGACAGCCAGAGCGCTTTGTTGCGTGAGGAAATTTTGGATGACGCGGATTGGGCGGTGGTGGTGGATGAGTTGAATCTGATGTTGCGGGATGGGCGAGGTGTGTAAAAAACCTAGCAAAAGGTTGATCACTTGAAAAAAAACGAGGCTGGTTGAAAAAATCTAAGCTTTAATCGCGTCAGTGAATTTTTTCTGAGTCTGTGCGATGACTTAGATGGATATGCCCATCTCCATCAGTCCCTCGGGTTGAAAGCCATTGCGCCTGCCCGTGCTGCCATGATCAAGCCCGTCACACGCATCTCCATGATTGGTGATTGCCTGGCCGTTCCTCACGCCGTCGCCCTCGCTGTTGACTCGGTGCTTGAGCACATTCTTTTCGCTCTCAAGCATGAAGGCATCAACCTCGGCATTCTGGCCCAGGCCCTTGAAGTCGTTAGCGCTGACTCACTGCTACGTGAGCTGGAAAAAGCGCCCAACGGTCTTTTTATCCGAAAGGTTTGCTACCTATGGGAGGGTTTGACCCGTCAACGCTTGGATTACAACAAACCGATCAACAGCCGGGTTTCTCCTCTGTTTGACCCGCAGTGTTACGTGACGGGGCCGTCTACGCGTAACTCCCGTTGGCGCATCGACTTCAATGGCTTGGGTTCTTTGGCTTATTGCGCGACCGTGGAGCGAACACCAGAGATAGAAGCGCTTCTGAGCTTCGATATCCTCGACCGCGCCAAATCCTTCATGGCCACCCTCCCACCCGAAATGATGGACCGTGCCATCCAGTGGGCCTACCTCCACGAAACCCGCGACTCGTTCGCCATCGAAAAAGAACAACCGAGCGAAGAAAAATCCCGCCGCTTCGTCCAACTGTTGCGCCAGGAGTTGATGGAAGAGCTGATGGCCTTCGCCAACCAACCGGTACGCGGCGTCGATCCGCTGGTAGCGGCGGCCGTTACCGCGTTCGGCTTTGTGTTCCTGCACCCGTTCATGGACGGCAACGGGCGCCTCTCGCGCTTCCTGATCCACCAAACGCTCTGCCACTACGGCGCACTGGAAAATGGCCTGCTGCTGCCGGTGTCCGTCGCGATGAAGCACGAAGAGCAGGCCTATCTGGAGGCGCTCAAAGGTTTTTCACGACCGACGCGCGAGTTCTGGGACGTCACCTGGCTGGACGGCGATCAAATGGCCTTCGACTTCATCGGCCACCCCTCGATCTACCGCTACTGGGACGCCACCTGCTGCGTCGAATTCACCCTGCAAATGGCCCGCCGCGCCCTGGAAGTGGAACTGCGCGAGGAAACCGAATTTCTCGACCGTTATGACCGGGTGATCAAGGCCGTGAATCAACGCTTTGACGTGCGCGGCAGTGATTTGTCGAGGTTGGTGATGATGTGCCTGGATAACGACGGCAAGGTTTCCAAGCACCGGCGCAAGCCGTTTCAGTACAGCGTGTCGGAGGAGGTGTTTGAGTTTATTGAGGAGGAGGTGGGGAGTGCTCTGCGTGAAGTTGGGAAACTTCCTATCGACTAAAGGGAATTGGACGATAGTGGCCGGTGTGTGGGAGTCGTTATTAACAGGCGCTATGACTCAACGGTGGGTAAGGCTTGATAGTCGAGATGATCAACTTACTCACCGATCAGTTGAGCGTCGATATGGAGAGCTGCGGCATATAAAACAACGTTATATGGAGGGCGATGACAACTGGCAGGTGGGTGGTAAGTCGTGGCATTGGCAGCCTGTAACACCGGACGTGTTCTACGAATACAAGGAGGCAGGAGAATGACGCGCAAGCATGTTTTTTGGTTTTGGGGAGCCATGGATGCCCTTTATCTGATTCGTTATGCGGTGGCCAGCGCAATACAGGCAAGGATTCCTTATTTAAGCGATCTTGAAAGTGCTTTATGGGTACTGCGTGATCATAGTGTTGTGCAGTTATACATGTTCGGCTTTGCCATGCTGCTGCAAGTTTCCATCGTGATTTCGTGCCTACTGTTCTTTCTTGGACGTAAACAGGTGAGGTGGGTTACTTACCTTCAAACACCCTTGCGATTGGCTTTTATTGTGCCTTCTGTTTCGCCTTTGCTGGTAGGGGCTCAGCTTGTCCCTAACTACAATTTGGTGTTAATGGCTGTGTTAGTGATTATTTCGGAGGCAATCAAAGTCTGGAGCGTATGGCGATGGTGCAAAAAATCCTGACCGGCCATGAGACCTGAGAACCCATCAAGTCTGTGGCACAACCTCATCTGACATCCAAAACCGCCGCACTGGTCTCCCTGCCCTATGGCCTCGACATGATGGAAAATCCAGCAAGCCGACACCGATCCAAATGTGGGAGGGGGCTTGCCAGCGCATGCATCAATGACTGGCCCGCCGCAATCGGGGGCAAGCCCCCTCTCACATGGGTTCTGCGCTGCTGCCACTGAAACGCTCCACCCATCGCTAAATTGTTTCAAAACTTGACGGAACAACCACCCTCCATCATATTGATAGTTAGCAAACTAACTGTATGCGAACTATCCAGTGCCTCAATCCCTCGAACAACTCCAGATGAACCTCAGCAGCAGCATGGTGGTGGGCGCCCGTAACTGGCGCAAAATCTGCCAGACCACGCTGGTGAGCTATGGCATCTCCGAAGCCTGCGCCGTGCCGCTCTTGATGATCGGTCGTTTGGGCGACGGTGTGCACCAGGTCAAAGTGGCCCAGGCGTCCGGGATGGAAAGCCCGTCCCTGGTGCGCCTGCTGGATCGCCTGTGCAGTGACGGCTACGTGTGCCGTACCGAAGACGTCCACGACCGCCGCGCCAAGGCCTTGAGCCTCACCGAGCGTGGCCGTGAGTTGGTGCAAGCGGTTGAAGTGCAACTGGTGCGTCTGCGCCGTGAAGTGCTGGTGCAGATCACACCCGCCGATATGGAAGCCGCGCTGCGTGTGCTGCGCGCCTTTGAGGCGGCGACGCTTTGAACGGGTTCTTTACCGGTTTTCCGCCCGCCCGCGACTGGTTCTACGGCGTGCGTACCTTCGCCGCGTCGATGATCGCGCTGTACATCGCCATGCTCATGCAAATGCCGCGTCCGTATTGGGCGATGGCCACGGTGTATATCGTCTCCAGCCCGTTTGTCGGCCCCACCAGCTCCAAGGCCCTGTACCGCGCCATTGGCACCTTGATGGGCGCGGCGGCGGCGGTGTTTTTTGTGCCGATGTTCGTGCAGTCACCCTACATTTTGGTAGTGGTGATCGCGCTGTGGACGGGCACTTTGCTGTTCCTCTCCATGCACCTGCGCACCGCCAACAACTATGCGCTGATGCTGGCCGGCTACACGCTGCCGCTGATCGCCCTGCCCGTGGTGGATAACCCGCTGGCGGTGTGGGATGTCGCCGAGGCGCGGACCGAAGAAATCTTCCTCGGCATTGCAGTCGCCGCCGTAGTGGGCGCGATGTTCTGGCCGCGCCGCCTGATGCCGGTATTCGATGGCTCGGTGGCCAAGTGGTTTGCCGATGCCCAGGTCTACAGCCAGCGCTTTCTGACGCGCAACGTGGCGCCGGAAGAGGTCAGCACCTTGCGCGGCGGCATGGTTGCCACCTTCAACACCCTTGAATTGATGATCGGCCAGTTGCCCCACGAAGGCGCGCGGCCGCAGACAGTGCGCAACACCAAGGAACTGCGTGGGCGCATGATCCATCTGCTGCCGGTGGTGGATGCCCTGGATGATGCCCTGTACGCCATCGAACACCGTGCGCCGGAATTTCTAGACCGCATCAAGCCGATCCTGGAAGCCACCAGCCAATGGCTGGAAGGCACCCAAGAAAGCGCACCCATGGAAAGCTGGCGCGCCCTGCGTGATCAGGTCGACGCCCTGCAACCCCAAGGCGAAGCGCTGGATGATCGCCACACCTTGTTGTATTCCAACGCGCTGTACCGCCTGGGCGAATGGATCGACCTGTGGCAAGACTGCCGCAGCCTGCAGGCCGCGATCCAGTGCGAAAGCCAAGACACCTGGCGCGCCGTGTACCGTCACTGGCGCCTGGGCCGGCTTACGCCATTCCTCGACCGTGGCCTGATGTTCTACTCGGCGTTTTCCACCGTCACCGCGATCATCGTCGCCTCGGTGCTGTGGATTCTGCTGGGCTGGACCGACGGCGGCAGCGCCGTGATCCTGGCCGCCGTGGCGTGCAGCTTCTTCGCGTCGATGGACGACCCGGCGCCGCAGATCTATCGGTTCTTTTTCTGGACCGCCATGTCGGTGCTGTTCGCCAGCCTGTACCTGTTTCTGGTGCTGCCCAACCTGCACGATTTTCCGATGCTGGTGCTGGCGTTCGCCGTGCCGTTTATCTGCATCGGCACCCTCACCGTGCAGCCGCGATTCTACTTGGGCATGTTGTTGACGCTGGTGAACACCTCATCGTTTATCAGTATCCAGGGCGCCTACGACGCGGACTTCCTTAACTTCGCCAACGTCAATCTGGCCGGGCCTGTGGGCCTGCTGTTTGCCTTTGTGTGGACGTTGGTCGCACGGCCTTTTGGCGCCGAATTCGCGGCCAAGCGCCTGACCCGTTTCAGCTGGCGTGACATCGTCGGCCTCACCGAACCCGCCACCCTGGCTGAACACCGGCACCTGGCCGTGCAAATGCTCGATCGCCTGATGCAGCACCTGCCGCGCCTGGCCCTTACCGGCCAGGACACCGGCATCGCCCTGCGCGATTTGCGCGTGGCGCTGAACCTGCTCGACCTGCTGGCCTATTCGCCGCGCATCCTCGGCGTGCCACGGGTGTTGCTCAACCAAGTGGTGGAAGGCGTCGGCGCTTACTTCAAAGCCTGCCTCAAGGCGGGTGAACGCTTGCCCGCGCCCAGCGGTCTGCTGATGACCCTGGACCGCACGCGCCGCGCCCTCAACGGGCAAGGCCTGCAGGACGAAGACGATACCCGCCTGCACCTGTTGCACGCCTTGGCCGGCCTGCGCCTGGCGCTGTTGCCCGGCGTCGAATTTATTGGTGGCACGGAGCTGGAAGCGCCGCTGCCGGATGGAGCGCCTTTATGATCGGTGATCTGGATATCAGCGGGGTGTTCCTGCCCACGCTGCTGGTGCTGATGGGCATTACGTACGTGTTGTTCCTGGTGGTGCACGGGCTGTTGACGCGCATGCACTTCTATCGCCTGGTCTGGCACCGGGCATTGTTCAATGTGGGGCTCTACGCGCTGTTGCTGGGCGCGGTGGACTCACTCAGTCGATACCTGATGACATGAAAAAACCTTTTTTGACCATCGGCCGTGTAGTCCTGACGCTGTTGATCGTGAGCTTCGCGGTCGTCGTTGTGTGGCGCATGGTCATGTACTACATGTTTGCGCCCTGGACCCGCGACGGCCACATTCGTGCCGACATCGTGCAGATCGCCCCGGACGTGTCCGGGCTGATCCAGCGGGTGGACGTGCGCGACAACCAGTTGGTGACCAAGGGCCAGGTACTGTTTGCCGTCGACCAGGACCGCTTCAAGCTGGCCCTGCGCCAGGCCCAGGCCGCCGTGGCCGACCGCCAGGAAACCCTGGCCCAGGCCAGCCGCGAGTACAAGCGTAACCGTGGCCTCGGCAACCTGGTGCCCAGCGAGCAACTGGAAGAAAGCCAGTCCCGCGTGGCCCGTGCCCAGTCGGCCCTGGCCGAAGCGCAAGTGACGGTGGATTCGGCCCAACTCAACCTGGATCGCTCGGTGATCCGCAGCCCGGTGGACGGCTACGTCAACGACCGCGCGCCGCGTACCCAGGAATTCGTCACCGCTGGCCACCCAGTGCTGTCGGTGGTGGACAGCAATTCCTTCCATATCGACGGCTATTTCGAAGAGACCAAGCTCGACGGCATCCACGTCGGCATGGCCGTGGACATCCGTGTGATCGGCGACAACGCCCGCCTGCGCGGCCATGTGCAGAGCATCGTCGCCGGTATTGAAGACCGTGACCGCAGCAGCGGCTCCAACCTGTTGCCCAACGTCAACCCGGCGTTCAGTTGGGTACGCCTGGCCCAGCGGATTCCGGTGCGCATCGCCTTTGACGACGTGCCGGCGGACTTCCGTATGATCGCCGGGCGCACGGCCACGGTGTCGATCATTGGCGACAAGCCCAATGACGGAGCCACGCCATGAAGCAGCTGTTGGCGACCGCCGCGCTGGGTTTGTTGCTGTCGGCCTGCCAAGTGGTAGGCCCGGACTACACGCTGCCGGACAAGGCCGCCGTCAACCGTGGCGACCTGCAAGGGCCAATCGCGGGCGAGGGCGCCAACGTGGTGTCGGCGCCGGTGCCGAGCGACTGGTGGAAGCTGTACAAAGACCCGCGCCTGGACGAACTGGTGCGCCAAGCGATGGCCTCCAACACCGACCTGCGCGTGGCCGCTGCCAACTTGCAGCGTGCGCGTTTCCAGACCCAACAGGCTGAATCTGCCGGCGGCTGGAGCCTCGGCGCCAAGGCCGAGGCGCAGCGCCTGCAGGAGTCCGGCGAAGCATTTTTGCTGGCCGACAAAGTGCCGGTGGGTAACATCGGCAGCGTCGGCATCACTACCTCGTATCAATTCGACCTGTTCGGCACCTTGCAACGCGGCATCGAAAGCGCCCAGGCCAGCGCCGATGCGGCCCAGGCCGCTGCCGATATCGCACGTATCACCCTGGTGGCCGATGTGGTGCGTTCCTACACCCAAGTGTGCGCGGCCAACGAAGAACTGGCGATTGCCAACGAGTCCCTGGACCTGCAAGCCCAAAGCACCAAACTGACCCAGCGCCTGCGCGACGCCGGCCGTGGCGATGAAACCCAGGTCACCCGTTCGCAAACCCAGTACAAATCCCTGCGCGCCGACATGCCGCGCTACGAAGCGGCGCGCCAGGCCGGGTTGTTCCGCCTGTCGATGCTGCTGGCCAAGCCGCTGGACCAACTGCCAGCGGGCACCGGCAGCTGCGCCGAGCTACCGCACATCGCGCAACTGCTGCCCGTGGGTGACGGCGCGGCGCTGCTCAAGCGCCGCCCCGACGTGCGCCAGGCGGAACGCCAACTGGCCGCCGCCACCGCTCGGATCGGCGTGGCCACTGGCGCCCTGTACCCGGACATCGCCATCGGCGCCACGGTGGGCACCGTCGGCCTGCTCGAAAACCTTGGCACGCCTGCGACCAACCGCTGGGGTTTTGGCCCGATGATCAGTTGGACCGTGCCGACCAACGGCGCCCGTGCCCGTGTCCACGAAGCCGAAGCCGCAACCCAGGGCGCCTTGGCGCATTTCGACGGAGTGGTACTCAACGCCATCCGCGAAACCCAGACCGGCCTGGCGCAATACACCGCGCAGTTGCAACGGCGCGACGCACTGGCCGAAGCGGGTGAGTCGGCCAAGGAAGCGGCGGGGCAGACCCACCGCTTCTTCCAGGCCGGCCGTGCGTCGTTCCTGGCGGACCTGCAAGCCACCCGCACCTACACCGACGTGCGGGCGCAGCTGGCGGCGGCCAACACCCAGGTTGCGATGAGTCAGATCGACCTGTTCCTGGCCTTGGGCGGCGGCTGGGAAAGCGGACGAACGCAACCTGCGCAAGCCAGCAAACCCTGAGCAGATAGCTATGCTTTGTCAGGTGGGGCGCCGTGATGCCCTGCCTGACACTGCTCGCGTTTGCTCATGGGGATTCCAATAATGAAAAACCCTTATGCTCCCGCTTTCTGGTGCGTGCTCTTCGCACTGGTGCTGTTATCGGCCGCGTATTTCTACGGCGTCATGCTCGCTCACCAGCTCGACAAGGCCATGGTCTTTCTCGACAGCGCCTGCCTGGTGATCGGTACCTTGTCCATCGGCGTGGTGGCCTGGGCTTCTTACCAGAATCAACGCATCAAGAAAAAACTCCTCGAACAAGGCAAGACCCGCGTGGCGATCTGGGACACCAAGGTTGCGCTGCGCCGGGTGGAAACGGTGTTCGACCGTTATTTCTGGGGCAGCTATTGGCAGCCGGGGCGCACGTTCCAGGAAGTCATGGGCGACCTCACCGGCACGCCGTTGGAAAAAAGCCTCGAAGTCCTGAAAAAACAGTGCGTGGCCCTCGATCAGCAGGTCGCCGAAGGTAGGCATTGGCTCAATAATGCGCGGGAATTGTCTGATGTTGCGACACAGATGGCCCGCGAACGCTACCAACTGGACTTCTGCGACCCCAAGGCCGACACCCCCGGCAATGCGGTGATACACCGCGAGTTTGAGGTGCTGGTGTACACCTGGACGGCGCGCTTGAAGAGTTTCGATCACCAGTTGGATGAAATCGAGCTGGAGTATTCCTGAACTACTACTGAACTGATCCCTCTGAAAGGCTGGGCCGTTTACGGCCGCCAGTGCTAATCTTCCCCCGCTTTCGGCGGGCTTGAGCCAACCCTTACAGGGTTCAAGGAAGACAGCCCACTTCTCACAGGATTTGATCAGGTCACTTCATGAATAAGCCAGCAGTCGTTCTTTTGGGTTTTGTTGTCGCCGTTGGCGTCGTCAGTGCAGGCGGCGCCTGGTACACCGGTAAACAACTGGAGCCGGTGCTGCAAACCGCGATCCAGAACGCCAACAAGGAACTGCAGACCTCCATGGCCGGCGTCGATGGCACCGTGGCCCTGGAGCTGGTCTCCCTGGATCGTGGGGTGTTCAGCAGCACCGCCCATTACCGCTTGAAAGGCCAAGGCTCGGTCTTCGGCGAAGACAACCCGAACCCGGAACTGCTGTTTGTCGACCATATCGAACACGGCCCGCTGCCGTTCTCGCGCCTGGTGACGCTCAAGTGGCTGCCGGTCATGGCCACCAGTCACTACGCGCTGGAAAAGAACGCCACTACCGAGAAGTGGTTCGCCGCCGCCAAAGACGTGTCGCCGCTCAAAGGCGTGGCCAATATCGGCTACACCCGTTCGGTCAACGGCAACATCGAGTTGCTGCCGCTGGAGTTCAAGGACGACAAATCGTCGGTGAGCTTCTCCGGCGCCAACATGAACTTCGACGGCACCGCTGAGGGCCAGAAGGTCAAGGCCGATGGCTTTATGAACAGCCTCAAGGTCGCCGCCGTGGATGCCAATGGCGAAGCCTTCGAAGCCGAGCTGTCGGGCCTGACCATCGCCAGCAATCTGGAAAAATCCACCTTCGGTTTCTACACCGGGCAAAACACCGTTGAACTGACCGACAGCAAGTTCACCTTCGGCCCGCAGAAAGCCGTGCTGACCGTCAAAGGCTTCGAGCAGAAAGACTCCAGCGAAACCAAGGACAACAACCTGGCCGGCCGTGTCGACTACAAGATCGACGAGATCGGCTACCAAGGCAAACCCGTGGGTTCGGCGGCGCTGGCTGTGAGCATGAAGAATGTCGACATCCCGGCCATGCTGGTGCTGACCAAGCTTTACCAGGACAAGATGCAGCCGGTACAAGCCGCTGCCGCCGCCAACCAGCCGGCACCTGAGCTGCAACTGACCGAAGCCGAGCAGGCCCTGGCCGAAGCCAACGTCAACCAGGTCCTGGCCGCCAAGCCGCAAGTGGCGGTAGAAAATCTGTCGCTGAAAACCACCCACGGCGAAAGCAAGTTCAGCCTGCTGGTCGACCTGGCCAAGCCGGTGTCCATGGAGCTGCCACCGGTTGAACTGGGCAAGCAGATGATTGCGCTGCTGGACGCCAACCTGACCCTGTCCAAGCCGATGATCGCTGACGTTTCCGCGCTGCAAGCGCAACTCGGCGGCGTGACCGACCCGAAAGCCATCGAGCAACAATCCCAGATGGCCGCCGAGATGGTCAGCGGCATGGCGGTGGGCACGCAGTTGGCGACCCTGGTCGGCAGCGACGTGGTGTCCAAGCTGCACTACGCCAACAATGAAGTGACGTTCAACGGTCAGAAGATGACTGTCGAGCAATTCATTGGTTTTGTGATGGCCAAAGTTGGTGCGGTGAGCGGCGCGCAGTAAATAATCTGCCCTGGCTCGCAAATAAATAATGGGGCAGCGGGCCTGCCCGCAACAGAGGTCAAACGGCTGGCGTTCATGCGTACCGAGCCCTTCTGTTGCAGGCAAGTCTGCTCCCGCATTCACATTTCAGATTTGCCCGCAATTCTGAACAATTGTTCTGAATTGGACTTCTGCCAACTTTCCTAAGAGATAGTTCACACAGGAAAGCTAGGCCGGGTCATTAGACGCCGGCACCCTGCAGCGAATCGCGCAGGACCACCTATCGTTACAGCTTTCCGTGTGTAAGGAAGCTCACGATATGTTGCGAAACCTACCACTCAGTGCATCAGGCCGGTTGCGACTGCTCGTCGGGGCAGCTTTATGCAGCCAGCTATTGATGCCCGCTTTCGCCATGGCCGATCCGGCCTATGACGCGCTGATCATCCAGGCGCGCAACGGCAACTTCACACCCGCCCTTACCCAATTGCGTCAGCTGTCGGCCGAGCGCCAGACGCCAGGCCAGGTCAGCGATCATGTGGTGATCGCCGGTTGGGCCGGCCAGGATGCTGAAGTACTTAAGGTGTACGAGGCCGAGGGTAAACATCGCAACCTCAGCACCCAGGCGCTCGCCACCGTGGCGCGCACCTATCGCAATCAAAAGCAGTGGGCCCAGGCTGAGGCGGTCTATCGCCAGGCGCTGCTGCGTGAGCCAAATAACATCGACCTGCAACTGGGCCTCGCCCTGACCCAGGCCGACGGCGGCAAGACCACCGAAGCCGTGCAACGCACCCGTGCGCTGGTGGCCGCCAAGCCCGATGACCCCAACCGGCGCATGGCCCTGGGGTACGCGCTGACCCGCGCCGGCTTGAACTACGACGCGTTGTTTGAATTCGACCAGGCGTTTATCCGCGCCGGCGACAAACCCGACGTCGCCCGCGAATACATCGTTGCCCTGCAAAAGGCCCGCCTGCCGGAAGCCGCGTTGCGCCTGTCGGCCCAACGTCCCGGCCTGCTGGACCCGGTCACTCAACGGCGCCTGGAAGGCGACCTCGCCGCCGAGCGCGTGCGCATGGCCGAGTTCGCCACGCGCAGCGAAAAAGACCGCTACGTGATTGCCGACCGCGCCCTGGCGGATTACGACAAACTGCTCGCCCGCTGGACCCCGGACGCCGCCGCCCATGACGACGTGGTGCGCTGGCGCATCGACCGCCTCGGCGCGCTCAAGGCGCGGGCGCGTACCGCCGAAGTGATCCGTGAGTACGAAATTCTTAAAGGCGAAGGCGTGCAATTGCCGACCTACGCCGTGCGCTGGGTGGCCGCGTCCTACCTCGACCAACGCCAGCCGGAAAAAGCCGAGCCGCTGTATCGCCAGGCGCTGAGCGCCACCGACGCCGAGCCCGATGACCGGGTCGAAGACACCACCGCGTTGTTCTACGCCTTGCAGGAAAGCGACAAAGGCGAGGACGCCAACGAGGTTGCCAAGGGGCTCGCCAACAGCCAGAAACCCCGTGTCGAACTCAAGGGTCTCCCCGTCGGCAACCCCAACGACGCGTGGATGGACGCCCAGCAACTGTCGGCCCAGGCCGGCGTGTACGGCGGCGACCTGCCGGGCAGCGAAGCCGGTTTGGAAGCGCTGGTCGCCAAGGCTCCGGGTAACGTCGGCCTGCGCCTGGCCCAGGCCGACATGTACCGCGCCCGCGATCTGCCCCGGCGCGCCGAAGGCATTCTCAAGGAAACCGAAGCCCAGGCCCCGCGCGACATCGGCCTGGAAGTGAGCCAGGCGTACACCGCGATGGACCTGCAGGAGTGGCGCCAGCTCGACGTGCTCACCGACGACGTGGTTGCGCGCAACCCGGACAACCGCCAAGTGCAGCGCCTCAGCCGCCTGCGCGATGTGCATGACATGGCTGAGCTGCGCGTCGAGGCCTACACCGGTAAAAGCTTCGGCGGCGGTAACGACAGCGAGGCAGGGGCGGTTTCGGGGAGTCGTGACTGGGGCATCGAAAGCCGTCTCTACACGCCGCCCATCGACGAAGACTGGCGCCTGTTCGCGGGTGCCGGCTACGCCCGTGCAGATTTCGAAGAGGGTACCGGCCAGCATCGCTGGCAGGTGGTCGGTGTAGAGCGGCGCACCCGCGACATGACCATCGAAGCCGAGGTCTCCAACCATTCCTACGGCGATGGCTCCAAACAAGGCGCCGCGATTTCGATTGCCCGCGACATCAACGACCACTGGCAATACGGCGGCAGCCTTGGCTACCTGCTGAGCACCACGCCGTTGCGCGCGCTGAATGACGGCATCACGGCCAACGGCGGCAGCGGGTTTGTCCGCTGGCGCGCCAACGAAAGCCGCGAGTGGAAACTGACCCTCAGCCCGTCCCATTTCAGCGACGGCAACGACCGCTTCGAAGCCTTGCTCAGCGGCCGCGAGGGCCTCTACAGCTCGCCGAGGGTGCAAGTCGACCTGGGCCTGGAAGTCGGCGCCAGCCGCAACAGCAAGGAAGACACGGTGTACTTCAATCCGAAGTCGGATTTCACCGTGCTGCCCGTCCTCACCATCAACCATGTGCTTTATCACCGCTACGAGACCCAGTGGAGTCAGCAGTTCCAGGTCGGTGCGGGTACGTATAGCCAGCGTGATTACTCCACCGGCGGCATGGCGTTGATCGGCTACGGCCAACGCTATCGCTGGAACGATGTACTGGACGTTGGCGCCAACCTGAGCCTGATCAGCCGACCTTACGACGGTGATCGCGAACGCGATCTGCGCCTGCTCGTCGACCTCACTTACCGTTTCTAAAAGAGCCTGACCATGACCTTCCTCAGCCGTTGCTTGTTGGTTCTGGGTGTATTGCTGGCCAGTGCCTGCGCCCAGCAACCCGCACCTTTCACTCCACCCGCCGAGCGGCCGACCCCGCTCAACGAACAGGCGTGGCCGAAAAACCATTTCCTGGGCATTGCCTACCACGACGTGTCGGATCGCGATCCCGACCAGGCCGTGGTGGCGGTGCGCACCGAGCGTTTGATCGAACAATTGGCCTGGCTGCGCGAGAACGGCTACCAGGCGGTCAGCGTTGACCAGATCCTGGCCGCCCGCCGTGGCGGCCCGGCATTGCCGCCCAAAGCCATCATGCTCAGCTTCGACGATGGCTATTCGAGCTTCTACACCCGCGTGCTGCCGATTTTGCGCGCCTACCACTGGCCGGCCCTGCTGGCGCCGGTGGGCAGTTGGATCGACACACCGCTCAACCAGCCGGTGGACTTTGCCGGCTCGCCCCGCCCGCGTGGCGAGTTCCTGACCTGGCAGCAGATTCGCGAAGTGTCCCAGTCCGGCCTGGTGGAAATCGCCGCACACACCGACGCCAATCACAAAGGCATCCTCGCCAACCCCCAGGGCAACCTGGAGCCGGCGGCGACCTCGTTGCGTTTTGACCCGGCTACCGGGCGTTATGAAAGCCAGGCGCAGTTCGATGCGCGGTTGCGTGCGGATGTGGTGGCGATCTCCAACAAAATCCAAACCGTGACCGGCAAGAAGCCACGGGTCTGGGTATGGCCATACGGCGCGGCCAAAGGCACCTCGCTGGCCATCGTCGGCGAGCAGGGCTACCAGATGGCCCTGACCCTGGAAGACGGCCTCGACAGCTCCGATAACCTGATGAACAGCCCGCGCTTCCTGGTGGCTTCCGACCCGGATGGCGAGCATTTCGCCAACAGCATTGTCGCGGTGCAAACTCCGGCACCGCTGCGGGTGCTGCATGTGGACCTGGATAACGTCTACGACCCGGATGCCGCCCAACAAGCGCGCAACCTCGACCAGTTGGTGCAACGTGTGGTGGACATGGGCGCCGGTACCGTATTCCTGCAAGCCTTCGCCGACCCCAAGGGTGACGGCCTGGTGCACTCGCTGTACTTCCCCAACCGCCACCTGCCGATGCGCGCCGACTTGTTCAACCGCGTCGCCTGGCAACTCCACACCCGTGCCCATGCCAGCGTGTATGCCTGGATGCCAGTGCTGAGTTTTGCCCTTGATCCCAAGCTGCCGCGTTTGACGCGCTGGGACCCGGAAACCGGCAAGGTGGGCATCGATCCGGATCAATACAAGCGCCTGTCGCCGTTCGACCCGCAAGTGCGCAAAATCATTGGCGAGCTCTATGAAGACCTGGCGCGCAACAGTGCCATCGACGGGGTGCTGTACCACGACGACGCGGTGTTCTCGGACTTCGAAGATGCCAGCCCCGCCGCACTCAAGGCCTATGCCGCCAACGGCCTGCCGGGCAGCATCGAGGCCCTGCGCGCCGACCCTGCGGCGATGCAGCGCTGGACGCGCTTCAAGAGCCGCTACCTGATCGACTTCACCAATGAGCTGACCGCCAAGGTCCGCGCCATTGCCGGGCCGCAGGTGCTGACCGCGCGCAACATCTTCGCGCAGCCGATGCTCAACCCCGAAAGCGAAGCCTGGTTCGCGCAGAACCTTGATGACTTCCTGCAGACCTACGACTGGACCGCGCCCATGGCCATGCCGCTGATGGAAGGCGAGACGCTGAAAAACTCCAACGCCTGGCTGGAAAAGCTGGTGGCGACGGTCAAGGCCCGCCCCGGTGCGATGCAGCGAACCGTATTCGAGCTGCAAGCCAAAGACTGGCGTACCCCGGGTGCCCCTGACCTGTCCGCCGCGCAAATGGCCGAATGGATGGGTGTACTCAAGCGCCAGGGTGTCACGAGTTTTGGCTACTACCCGGACAACTTCCTGGAAAATTCCCCGGACCTGAAGACTGTGCGTCCGGCCCTTTCCAACCAATGGAACCCTTGACCATGTTCGACAGAATCCTGGCTTTATTCGTGCTGGCACTGGTCTTGGGCGTGCCCCTGGGCCTGATCTTCCTGGTCACCGGGCAGTTCCTGATGGACTTCGTGTTCTTCTACCCGCTGTTCATGTCGGCGTTGTGGATTGCCGGCGGCTTGTACTTCTGGCTGCATTGGGAGCGCCACTGGCCTTGGGAAGAAGACACCCCGGCGCCGACCCTGGCCGGCAACCCGCTGATATCGATCATCATCCCTTGCTACAACGAGGGGGATAACGCCGCCGACACCATCCATGCGGCGCTCGGTCAGCTGTACACGAACATCGAAGTGATCGCAGTCAACGACGGTTCCAAAGACAACACCGCCGCCGTGCTCGATGCCCTGGCGCTGGAACATCCGCGCCTGCGGGTGCTGCACCTGGCGCAGAACCAGGGCAAGGCCGTGGCCTTGCGCATGGGCGCCGTGGCGGCGCGCAGTGAGTACCTGGTGTGCATCGACGGCGATGCGCTGCTTGATAAAAACGCAGCGGCCTACATGGTCGCGCCGATGCTCGACAACCCGCGCCTGGGCGCCGTGACCGGCAACCCGCGCATCCGCACACGCTCGACCTTGATCGGCCGCGTGCAGGTGGGCGAGTTCTCCTCGATCATCGGCTTGATCAAGCGCACCCAGCGCGTGTTCGGGCGGATCTTCACCGTGTCGGGTGTGGTGGTGGCGTTCCGTAAAAAGGCGCTGGACCGCATCGACTACTGGTCCACCGACATGATCACCGAAGACATCGACGTCAGCTGGAAGCTGCAACTGGACCACTGGAGCATCTTCTACGAGCCGCGCGCACTGTGCTGGATCCTGATGCCCGAAACCGTCGGCGGCCTGTGGAAACAACGCCTGCGCTGGGCCCAGGGTGGTGCCGAAGTGTTGTTCAAAAACATTCGTGGCATCTGGCAATGGCGTCACCGCTACCTGTGGCCGCTGTTGTTCGAATACTGCCTGTCCACCGGCTGGGCCTTCACCTTCATGCTGTCGGTGATCTTTTGGGGCGTGGGTAAGTTCATCCCGTTGCCCCAGGCCATCGCCGTGGACTCACTGATGCCGCCGGCGTTTACCGGCCTGGTGTTGGCGATGGTGTGCCTGCTGCAATTTGCAGTCAGCATCCTGATCGACCGCCGCTACGAGAAAGACCTGTGGAAAACCCTGTTCTGGACCGTGTGGTACCCGATGGTGTTCTGGCTGGTCAGCCTGTTCACCACGTTGGTCAGTTTCCCCAAAGTGCTGTTCAACCAGCACCAGAAACGCGCGCGTTGGGTCAGCCCCGATCGCGGTATCAAACCTGTTGAAGAGGAGGCGTGATCATGAAACTGGTCAGAACTCGCCAAAGTACCGTGATGTGGATCATCGACGTGATCCTGACCCTGATGGCCTGGGCCGGACTGGTCTGGCTGCTGGCGCGTGGGATCACCTCGATGCTCGACACCCACGGCGGCCCGCGCATCGAGGCGCCGATCTTCGCCGCGCTCAACACCTTGCAGATCTACCTGTGGATTGCGTTGTTCAACGCCGTGATCCTGGTCTCCTGGGCGCGCTACCAGCAACGCAAGGGGCGCAAATTCGCCCAGCGCCGCGCCGAGGCCAAGGCCCTCAGCGACAAGCGCCTGAGCGAAAGCTTCAGCCTGGCGGAGGGCGACCTGGAGCAACTGCGCCGGCCAGGCGTGTTGGTGATCCACAACGACGAAGAGGGTGGCGTGTCGGAAGTCAAAGCCCATGTCTCCCGTGACGTGGAAAAGCCGGGGTTGACCCTCGTGCCTGGCGCAACCCAAAGCAAAGACGCCAGCTAAGGCTGTAAACCCAATCCAATGTGGGAGGGGGCTTGCCCTAATGCCAGTCAGTTAAGGACGAACGCCGTACCTGTGGCGAGGGAGCTTGCTCCCGCTGGGCTGCGATATAGGTGGTCCGTTCCTTGTTCACAAAGAATGGGACTGCTGCGCAGTCCAACGGGAGCAAGCTCTTATCAAAAAAAATATAACCCATTGTTTTTGCTCTTAAAAAATCAATCTGCCTTGACCAGTTGCATCCCCAGCTTGCGCGCTTTTCGTTCTAAAGCGCGCGGTTGGCGGTCACGGCTCTTCTCCTCAAATGCTTCAAGTCCCTTTTCCACAATAAGCCGGAGTGGCACCTTATGGACGCAAATCCCCCGCTATGCGCCTGACCTTTCCGGCCCGCAATTATTTAGACCCAAGGAAGCTGTCAATGAAACTGTATCGTCTGTTTATCTCACTCACGGCACTGGCGACCTGCACCAGCAGCTTCGCTGCGGCGCCGGCCCTGCAAAGTTTTCTCGCCTGCGACCAGAACTCTTTGGCGGTAGTAAGCCAGCCAGGGCTCACGGAACGTGTCGCCCATAAGCTGGCGAACGGCAAGATCACGCTCAGCGGCGGCACAAAGTCCGATATGGGCCAGCGCTGGATGTTCGACACGCCACTGACGCTTGACGGTATGACCTTGACCGGCTTTTTCGCCGAAGACCAGGACCTGATGGGCTCGCGCATCATCAACTGGGGTTTCTACACCGAACAGGCGCCCGACGCGCTTTACGCACAGCTGAGTAAAGTACCGGGTACGGCGTTGGAGAAAGCCAACGGTATCTACGCGCGTGCGCAGATCTGGTCGCACAAGCAATCAGCCTGGGTGCCGGAAGGCGGCGATGACAACGCGGGCAAGCTGGTCACCGATACGGCCGAACGCATCTTGATGGTCGAGCCCGCACCCGGTGACCTGGCCAAGACCAGCAATGGCATGATCACCTGCTCGGTTCAGGGCGCGGTGAGCGCAGCGATGCTCAAGACCACTCGACCTGACCTGATCAAGTGAGCGGAGGCCGGTAGCGATACCGCAGGCATGCTGAATGCCTGCGGTGTTCTCTGGTTTTTCGCGAGCAAGCTCGCTCCTACAGGGGCGGGGTTACAGCAACTTGCGCTGCACCGCCTCATCCAGCGTACTGCGCGTCAACGCCTCGACCACTTCCCGTGTGTCGCTTTGGAACGGGATGCCCACGATCAGCACCAGATGCATCCAGGTGCGCACCGATTCGCTCTTTTTGACGCGGCCCAGTTCCTTGCCATCCTTGTCCTTGAACACTGTCTCCAGGGTGAAGATGTTTTTCGCCGTGGTCGGGATAACGAAGAACGTGAAACCGGTGATAAACGCCGACACCGGGCTGTATTCCTCATTGTTGTGCAGCGTGGCATCCACGTAGATGTCCGAGTCGACCTTGTCGGTGCTCACCCGCGAAAAGCGCTGGGAGTCACGATACGAATCGGCCACGGCCTTTTCCCACATCACCACCGGGGCGCCGACGGCTGCGTTGCCCGGGCCGCCGTTGACGTGGTTCTGCGCGGTGGTGTGCACATACGCCGTGGGCTTTTGCGCCGGTGCGTTGGCGGTCGGTGGCCAGGTCTGTACGGCTGGCAGTTCGTGCTGCGAGTAGGACACGCAACCGGTCAGCAAGACCGCTGCGAGTACCAGGCTGTGTTTGATCAATCCTTTCATGTTTCGCTTCCTTTAATTACGGTTTGGCCAGGTTGGCAGTGGCGGTGTCGAGCAATTGCCCGACCAGTTTGGTCAGCTGTTGGCCGCCCATTGAAGGCGCCCAATATTGGCCGCTGTACAGCCCGACGTTGTGCTCGAACTTGATCGAGTCCTTGGCCTTGGCTAGCTCTTTACCAGTGCGGTCGACAATCACCAGGTCGCCGGCCACCTCGAAGCTGTCCACGTAGATCGGGCCGTTGACCCAGATCCAGATGGTCAGCGTCAGCAGCGCGCCGGGGACGTACGCCGGGTGCGGTGCGCGATGGCCTTTGAGGGCGGTCATGTTGAATTTGAGTGTCACGTCCTGCTCGCCCAGGCGTACCGGGTACTCAGTAACTTGCTTGAAGTAACCCGCCGTGCGCACGTACTGGGTGATCTGGGCCGTCAGGGAGCTGCTGATGGCAGCCTTGTTGGCCTCGTTGACGTCGGCGGCGCTCACCGCCACATCAGCAATTTGCGCGCTGCGCGGGCTGCTGACCGCTACGGGGTGGAGCGGGGCGGCGATAGGGCCGGTGACGGTGTAGGAAACGCAGCCGGTCATCGACAGCGCGGCGAGCAGGGCCGAAGCCCGGAGGAAGACTTTAAACACGCAATATCCCTATTAATAAACAGACCCAACACAGTGTCTCGACCGCATGGTACACAACTTGAGAAATGTGCAGCGGCGCACGCAGGCGACCGAAAGCACTTGAGAAGCCCTCTCAACCCCGTAAAATGCCGCGATTGTTTAAAGCACGATACTTTTCAGGGACGAATTCAGACATGCGCGCGTTTGCCGTATTCCTCGTTGCCTGCCTGATGGCGGGCTGCGCCTCCAAGCCGGAGTACTATATTTCTCCGGCGCCGGTGACTATTCCCAAGACGGCCACTTACTGGCTCGATACCTTTGATGTTGAAGTGGTGGGCAAGAACGAGCGTTTTTTGCCGGATGACAAGGTGCGCCAGCAACTGGGCGTCGATCTGGTCGACCGCCTGCTCAGCGCCAAGCGTTATGCGACCAGCAAGGAAAAGGCCGATTACCTGTTGGACGTGAGCATCGTCTATACGCGCCATATCCCGGACTCCAAAGGTGGCCTCTCGACGTTGATCGTGGATGACAACACCATTCTGGCCGCTGTCGATTTCAGCTATCAGGTCAAGGTCAAGAAGGGGGCTGGCGAGGTGCTGCATTTTGCCAAGACGCGTAACAACCTTGTGCCCGCCGGTGTGATGGGTGAAGCACAAAAGTGGAGGACCATGGGCGGTATCATCACCAACTCCGGTAACTCCAGCGTCGAGCGTTTTTATACCGGCGTTTTGAGTCGCGACATCGTCGATGACCTGCGCGCCATTCCCTCTCGTTAATGCTGTCTACTACCGATTTATCACCCCAGGAGCACTACGTGAAAGCACTCTCCAAAATCCTGCTGTCAGGCCTCACCGCCGCAGCGCTGCTGACCGTGGCCGGTTGCGCCACCGAAAGCAATCGCGCCATGCCGGTGGAGCAGGTTGCCAGCGCCCACGTTGCCTATTCTGGCGTGCGCGTGCCGATTGCCGTGGGTAAGTTCGACAACCGCTCCAGCTACATGCGCGGCATCTTCTCCGACGGCGTCGACCGTCTCGGTGGCCAGGCCAAGACCATCCTCATCACCCACCTGCAGCAAACCAACCGCTTCAGCGTGCTGGACCGCGACAACATGGGCGAAATCTCCCAGGAAGCCGCGATCAAAGGCACCGCGCAGAAGCTCAAGGGCGCTGACTACGTAGTGACCGGCGACGTGACCGAGTTCGGCCGCAAAGAAACCGGCGACCGCCAGCTGTTCGGCATCCTCGGCCGTGGCAAAACCCAAGTGGCCTACGCCAAAGTTGCGCTGAATATCGTCAACATCAGCACCTCCGAAGTGGTGTATTCCACCCAGGGCGCCGGTGAATACGCGCTGTCCAACCGTGAAGTGGTCGGCTTCGGCGGCACCGCCAGCTACGACTCCACCCTCAATGGCAAGGTCCTGGACCTGGCCATGCGCGAAGCGATCAACCGCCTGGTCGACGGCATCAACGCCGGTGCCTGGAACCCACGCAACTGATCAGCAACACCTCAAGGAGCAGTACACGGATGAGCAAGGCAGTGAAGTTGGCGCTGATGCTGACAGCAATCGCGGCAGTCGCCGGGTGCCACACGGCGCCCCAACCCCTGTATCAATGGGAAAGCTACCAGCCGCAGGTTTATGAGTACTTCAAGGGCGAGCCCAAGGAAGCGCAGGTCGAGGCACTGGAACGCGATCTGCAAAAGATCAACGCCAGTGGCCGCAAGGCGCCGCCGGGTTACCACGCGCACCTGGGCATGCTCTACCTGAGCATGGGCAAGGATGATCAGATGGTGCAGGAGTTCCGCACCGAGAAAGCACTGTTTCCTGAGTCCGCCGCCTACATGGACTTTCTGCTGAAAAACGCCAAGACCGGAGTGGCCACCAAATGAGCCTGTTAAAACTCACTGGCGCCTTGCTGGCCCTGGCGTTGCTCGGCGGTTGTGCGATGCCCAAGACCGTGGATTACACGGCGTATAAACAGGCGCGGCCGAAGTCGATCCTGGTGCTGCCACCGATCAACGAATCCCCGGAAGTGCAGGCCTCGTACAGCCTGGTCTCGCAAGTGACCTACCCGCTGGCCGAAGCCGGTTACTACGTGTTGCCGATTGCTCTGGTGGACGAAACCTTCCGCCAGAACGGCCTGACCACCGCCAACGATATCCAGGGCCTGGCGCCGACCAAGCTGCATGACATCTTTGGCGCGGACGCGGCGCTGTACATCACCGTCAGCGAGTACGGCACCAAGTACATGCTGATCGCCAGCGACACCGCCGTGACCGCCTCAGCCAAACTGGTCGACCTGCGCACCGGCACCACCCTGTGGACCGGCACTGCACGCGCGTCCAGCGAGGAAGGCAACAACAATGGCGGCGGCCTGGTGGGCATGTTGATTACGGCGGCGGTCAAGCAGGTGATCAACAGCTCCACCGATGCAGCGCACCCGATTGCCGGTATCACCAGTGCGCGGTTGCTGTCACCGGGCCAACGCGCCGGGATCCTGTACGGCCCGCGCAATCCCAAGTACGGCACGGACTGAGTCAATAACCTCGGTTCAATTGTGGGAGGGGCTTGCCCCCTCCCACAATTGGTCTGCAGTGTTATCTGAATCCGATTTAACCCGAACACCCCACCCCCCGCGTCTGACCTTGTGAACGGATCATTCACTCACGAGGCTCAGCCCATGTCCCATCCTCTGCTCTTCCTGCGTCCTGCCGCCCAAGGTTTTGCCGTTACCGTGCTGGTGGCGCTGGCTGGGTGTGAGTCGTCCTCTTCCCCCGATTTGGCCGAACCGGCTGCCCCCGTCGCCGAGCTGCAAAGCGCGCCGATGCAAGGCGCACTGGTCAAACGCATGGCTATGCCCGCCCCGATGCGGATGCAGGAGTCGGTGGCGATGGACTACCGCAGCGAACCCCGTGAGCAATACGCCAACCTGCCGGACAACCCGGTGCACCGTGTGGCCGAAACACCGGTCTCCACCTTCAGCGTCGATGTCGACACCGGCAGCTACGCCAACGTACGACGTTTCCTCAACCAAGGCAGCCTGCCGCCCGAAGGCGCGGTGCGATTGGAGGAAATGGTCAACTACTTTCCCTACAGCTACGCACTGCCCAGCGACGGCTCACCGTTTGGCGTAACCACTGAACTCGCTGCCACACCGTGGAACCCGCACACCCAACTGCTACGCATCGGCATCAAGGCGTCCGACCGTGCCGTGGCGGAGCTGGCGCCGGCCAACCTGGTGTTCCTGGTGGACGTGTCCGGTTCCATGGACCGCCGCGAAGGCTTGCCGTTGGTGCAAGGCACGCTGAAATTGCTGGTGGATCAGTTGCGTGATCAGGACCGGGTTTCGCTGGTGGTGTATGCCGGTGAATCCCGCGTGGTGCTCAAGCCCACCTCGGGGCGCGACAAGGCCAAGATCCGCAATGCCATTGATCAACTCACTGCTGGCGGTTCCACGGCAGGCGCATCCGGCATCGAACTGGCCTATCAGATGGCCCGTGAAGGCTTTATCGACAAGGGCATCAACCGCATCCTGCTGGCCACCGACGGTGACTTCAATGTGGGCATCAGCGACTTCGACAGCCTCAAGCAGATGGCTGCCGAGCAGCGTAAAAGCGGCGTCGCGCTGACCACACTCGGCTTCGGTGTGGATAACTACAACGAACACCTGATGGAACAACTGGCCGATGCGGGCGACGGCAACTACGCCTACATCGACACCCTGCGCGAAGCCCGCAAAGTGCTGGTGGACCAACTCAGTTCCACCCTGGCCGTGGTGGCGCAGGATGTGAAACTGCAGGTGGAATTCAACCCGGCCCAGGTCAGCGAATATCGCTTGCTGGGCTATGAAAACCGCGCCTTGAAGCGTGAGGATTTCAACAACGACAAGGTCGACGCCGGCGAAATTGGCGCAGGGCATACCGTGACCGCGCTGTACGAAATCGTACCGAAGGGCGAGAAGGGCTGGTTGGAGCCGTTGCGCTACGCCAGCGCGCCTGCGGTCGAAGCTAAGTCCGATGAACTGGCGATGCTGCGCGTGCGCTACAAGCCTGCTGCAGGCGGTGATAGCCGCTTGATCGAGCGGCCCATCAGCCAAGACACCACCAAGGCCAGTGACGACCTGCGCTTCGCGGCGGCGGTAGCCGCCTTCGCCCAACAGCTCAAGGGCGATGGCCGCTACACTGGCAACATGAGCTTGAAGGACACCGCCGCCCTGGCCCGCTCGGCGCGGGGCGATGACCCGTTCGGCCTGCGCAATGAATTCGTGCAATTGGTCGAACTTGCCCAAAGCCTGAAACCCTGAATGTGGGAGGGGGCTTGCCCCCGATGACACTAGAGCAGTCAATACATCGGTTACTGATAAACCGCCATCGGGAGCAAGCTCCCTCCCACCTTTGAGCAGCGCTAACTTTACAAAAGGAGTTCGCCCCTTACATGGCTGTTCCCGATGATCCACCCAGCGACGAATCCCTGCTGGCCCGCTACCGCACCGGCGACGCCGCCGCGTTCGAAGTCTTGTACGCGCGCCATCGCCAGGGCCTTTACCGTTTCCTCGTATCCCTCTGCAACAAGGCCGAACTGGCCGAGGAGATCTACCAGGAGACCTGGCTCAGTCTGATTCGCAGCAGCACCCAGCCACAAGGCCGGGCGAGTTTTCGTACGTGGTTGTTCCAGATTGCCCGCAACCGCCTGATCGACCACTGGCGCAAGCACGGCATCCATAACCCGCTGCACGACAGCTACGACGAGCAACTGCACGCCCAGGCCGACGACAGCGCCGGCCCCGAGCAACAGTTGAGCCTGAGCCGCGACCAGGCGCGCCTCGACACCGCCCTGCAAGCCTTGCCCGAAGACCAGCGCGAAGTCTTCCTGCTGCGCGTGCACGGCGATCTCGACGTGCCACAAATCGCCACGCTCACCAACGCCCCGCTGGAAACCGTAAAAAGCCGCTTGCGCTACGCCTTGCAGAAACTGCGTCGTCTGCTGGCCGAAGAGGTATCTGTATGACTGATTCCCGACACACTCCGGACAATGACGACGAGCTGCTCCAGCATTTTCGTCAACACAGCACGGTCGAGCCGCCCGCGTCCCTCGACGCCTTCATCCTCAACACCGCCCGCCGCGAAGCCCCGGCGCCGCAACCGAACCTGTGGCAACGCTGGCTGCAAGCGTGCCAACGCCCACGCTGGCAAATGGCATTCGCCACCGTGGCAGGCCTGGCGTTGATGATCGGCGTGGTCATGCGCGAGCCGGTGCCGCAAACCGAAATCTCCACCGCGACGTTCTCCGCCGTGCACGAAGAAGCTGCACAGTCGGCACCTCAGGCGTTATCCGCCCCAGCACCAATGGCCCGTATCGCCGCCGCGCCCAAGGCCGAAAGTGCGCCGGTACAGGCTGAAATTGCCGGCGCGATGGCGGATCAGTCCATGGCAAAAATGAGCAAGCGCGCACCGGTTGCCCAGCCTTCGTTGGAGGAGGGGCTGCGGGAAATTATCCGGTTGCGTAAAGCGGGGCAAACCAAAGCGGCGGACGAACAGTTGCTGGTGTTGCATGAGCGTTTTCCCGAGGAGGATTTGCCGGCACGCCTGGAGGCGCTGCAAAAACGTTGAGCCGGTGCCCACAAAAAAGCCCCAGGCCTGTTGGCCTGGGGCTTTTTTACACCCCGCCGTACTGCTGGTGCCAAGCCACCGTATCGGTGACGGTCTGCTCCAGCGCGCGAAAGCTCAGGCCAAGCTCCTTTTCACTCTTGCGGTGGTTGAACGAGGTGCGGCGCTCCTCGCGTATCAACAGCCGCAAGGTCGCCATGCTCAGCAAAATGGGTTTACCGGTGAGGTAGGCGTAGGTCTCTTGCACGGCGGCCAACAGGTAGAGCACGGGCAGTGGCAGTTGTCGGGACGGGGTTTTCACATCGGCAATCCGTCCCAGCAGCGGAACTAACTGGCGCATGGTCAAGTTGCGGCCGGCCGCGAGATAACGTTCGCCGCGTCGCCCGTACTGGGCGGCAGCAATGTGTGCCAAGGCCACATCGCGAGCGTCGACCAGCGAAAAGGTGCCGGGGATCAGCCCCGGCAGCTTGCCATTGATCACGTCCCTGACCAATTGCCCCGAGGACGTCGGCCCACGGTCGCCCGGCCCCCACATCCAGCCAGGCAGTACCATGCACGCGCCCATCCGGGGATGGGTTTGCAGAAACCTCATCACTTCACGCTCAGCGAGGATTTTGCTGCGGTAGTAGTCATCCGCATCGGCTTCGGCGCGCAGGCACGTCTCATCGATGGGCGTACCGGGTGCGCCGTCGAGCACGGCAATCGAAGAGGTGTGCACAAACCGTCTGACCCCTGCGTCGTAGGCATGCTGGAGCAATGTTCGTGTGCCGGTCACGTTGATCCTTTCGAGCGCGTCCCAGTGGCTGCCGCCCTTGTAGTTATCGCGAAAGAACGCCGCGCAGTGAAACACCGTGTCGCAGCCTTGCAGCGCCGACGCAAAGGCGCCGACATCGGCCATGTCGCCCACCACCCATTCCACGCCCGGCAGGTCACTGAACTGCTGTTCAGCCTTGGTTTGCGAGCGCACCAGGGCCTTGACCGAGTAGCCGCGTGCAACCAACTCGCGGACCAGGTTGTTGCCCAGCAAACCGGTGGCGCCGGTCACGAACGTACTGTGCAGACGATGGGGATTTGAGTTCATTCAGGCCATACCAAGTGTTTAGAAGGCCGCTAGATATACCGCTGAGACCACGCGTGAAAAACGGCGACTGCGGCATAATGGCTTTGCATATTTGCAGACCAGGGATGAGCACGGATATGGCGTCGCAAGCAAATTGGGATGATCTTCGTCTGCTGTTGGCCGTGTCGCGGCGTGGCAGTTTTCTGCAAGCGGGTCAGTTGCTGGGGGTAGCGGCGTCCACCGTTTCCCGGCGCTTGACCCAATTGGAAGCCGCCCTCGGGGAGCCGCTGGTGGAGCGCGGCGTCGAGGGATGCTGGCTGACCTCGCGCGGGCAATCGTTGGTGGACGTCGCGCTGGCGGCCGAGGCCGGCCTGCGCCGCCAGTCGATGATGGAGGGGGACGGGGCGCGGGCCGTGCTGAGCGGCACGGTACGGGTCAGTGCCGGCGAAGGGTTTTCGGCCTCGATCCTGGAAGCGGCCAATCGTTTTACCGCCCTGCACCCTGGCTGTGCCGTGGAATTACTGGTCACCACCGACTTTCACAAGATCGTGCGCGGCGTGGCCGACATCGCCGTGCGCACCGCGCATCTGGGCGAACCTTCGTTGATCTATCGAGCGCTGGGCACACTCGACTACGGCGTGTTCGCGCAGGCTGCTTACCTGCAGCGGTGCCCAGCGCACACCCCGGCCACGGCGGCCAGTATCGCCTTGCTGCCGCCGCTTGACCTGTTGCCGCCCATGCGCGCGGCGAAGGCGGCGGGGCTGGACCATGCCGCGATCCGCGTGAGTTCGTTCAACGTGCAGCTTGAATCGGTGAGGCGCGGCATGGGCATCGCGGTGCTGCCGCGTCTCCTGGCGGAGGGCCTGAGCGAAATTTTCCCGGAGATTGAACTGCCGTCGCTGGACGTCTACCTGGTCACCCGGCCCCAGGCGTTGAAACAGGCGCATATCCACGGGTTTTTCATCCTGCTGGAGCAGGTGCTGCGCGAGGCCCTGGCAGCATAGATATAAATTGCTAAAGCCAGAAACAAGAAAGCCCGCACAGGGCGGGCTTCTTGGGGTGTTTCGTAGACTGTCTGAGACAGCCCGAGACTGCTATATGGTGCCCCGGCGTCATTTGAACATGCTTTACAAGCAGTTGATTTATATGAAAAATAAGTCAGCTATAAAGTTTAGGGATACATGAGGGGATACACGGAAAGTGTTACTAGTAAACGTCTACTCCCTTGAAACAATATTTAATGCCGGTAAAGCCTGATAATTTTTGCTAGTGGGTCAAGGATTTTTGAGTTTATGGGTATGCCGATCGGTACGTCTCTTGCTGGGTGTCTAGCAGACATCCGCCGACACCGTGGAAAGGTCTGCCATGGTTTCAGCTGTTGAAACTAAGCTCACCAGTCAAATCTTAGGTGGTTTTAGGTTCCTGATTTTTGGACTCTCCCTCGATTTGCAGTCATTCAAGGCTGGAAGGAAGGAGTCATCCGGCTGTGTTGACACCACTTGTCATATGAAAGAGCGGATAACGGCGCTTTGATCCTCTCATGCAAGACTTAAATCTTCCGTTATTTGTAGAAGTGTCCTTTCCACCATTCAATGATGAATTGCTCAAGTCGTAAAATTGGATAGTTACCAATTTCTAATAGTAGCGTAATGCCGTCAGGCATAAGTCTCACACGTTCTAATAGTATGGTGGTTGCACTTTTAACTTTGGCCGACGGGAAAGCGTCTCCATGACTTTTTAATAGCATGTTCTCTATGGCGAGATTGTAGCTCGGGTTATATTCAAATAGCCAATGTCTCAAAATAAACTTCATGACTAGATCAAAGTGGCTTTTGGTTTCTGCGTTAGGTCCTCCAATATACTCACAAATCAATTTAAATTCATGCAGATCACTTGTGCTGTCTCTGTCGAATACAGAATCAATAACGTAGGAGCTAATCGATACTGAGGTATGCTTAAAGCGGCACAGTCCAAGTATTACGTCCACATAATGATCTGGAGTGATGATGCGTTCTCGAGCCAGTTCATTAACTATCGCCTGTAACCACGTACTATCCATTAAGCCGTAAGCGTTTTTCGCGAATCCCCTTGAGTATCCATCATCCGAAACGAAGAGGGCATTATTGTTTTTCGCCAAGAAATAAGGAGCAACAGCTTCTGGTGTGATATCCAACAATGTCTCAGTAAGCTCGTCAAGATCACTCGGAAAATCAAAGTGGACGACATTGCATCGGGACTCGATAGATAGGATGTTTCGCAAGAAATTTTCAGCTTGCCCTTGAACATCGGATTCGGTGTATTCTGTCTTTACAAATACACCGTTAACCCAACCAATATTGCAACCCGGCCCCTTGAAATCTCCAATGTCTCCAACAAGTAGACGCATTGAGTCTACTGATGCTTGCGAAACCACCAAGCTTTTAAAATAATCATTAAGAACTTCAAGTAGATCCAGTTCGGCTGCCACCCAAGATGTGTAAGCGTCCAGGATTATTGTACCGCCTTTATGTCTGGTAATTATATCTAAGGCTTCGAGTCGTTCCTCATGTGTGCCTGCGCAAGTGTCAATGCGCTTGTTCGATAATCTTAGAAGATCGGAAACTTGAAATATATTTTTTCGCCACATTCCAGAAGCTATGCTTAATGGGATGTGATTCGATGTAATCATCGAGATGAAGTTTTCATCTCTTTCTGCCTGTTTCTTGATGAAGTCGAGGAGCGACTGAACATTACCATCTTCTACTTTCAGCGACCATAAACCACCTTCCTCAGGGAACTGATTTTCGTAAGTTGTGCAGATTTTGTGAAATGCATCAAGATATTTATGTTTAACTTCTTCCAGTGTCCAAACCACTACACCTTGTAGCTTTTCCTGTTGATACTGATAACCTACCCGCTGTCCGATTGTTTTATGCACATATGTATCGACATTTTCAGGAGAGAGCGCTAAGTCATCGTCGATAGTCTCTGATACGTCACGTTCAATAACGATGCTTTCGGAGGAAACTAGCTTTATATGACACCCTGCCCCAACAACTATCGCGTCGTCCAGTAAGGCGTCCTTATTGGCAGTAAGAAATACATGGAAGTAACCTAAAGCAACTTTCGCTAGATTGGTATGGTCGATATATGTTCTATAGGCTAAATCAAGTCCCTGCTTAGATTCGCCGATTTCTATGAGCCCTCTAGCCACATGCATCCACTGTTCCGGCGATCCATCATAAAGACTCGGGTTATAATCACAGAATATTTTCTTGAGCATTTCTGTATCATTCTGCATTTCCGCCATATCTATTAGCGCGAGAAAGCCATATAGATCCCGTCCTCCAGACTCGTAATAACTAGCGATAAGTTCAGGGGCGCTCTCGAATCGACGCCTTTTAAAATAGAAGATTCCCAAAAAAAGCTCGAAGCCCTTAGGGTCCTCTGAAAGCTCCTCAAAAAACTCAACTGCCTCTGCACGCATTGGCTGCTCGTTGAGGTATCCCAGCGCTAGCATATGTTTTAATTCATAGTTATCTAACGCATCTGGAAAAGTAGGAAGTCGTAAAACTATTTCTTTCCATATCATCAATGAGCGGACCAATCTCATGTAATGAAAGAATTCGATGAAGTCTGATCGCTCATTGATAATAGCTGCTCCATAAGAGTGTGCCACTTCAGCGATGGATCTAATACCACAAGCGCTGGAAAAATCAAAAAGAAGCAATCTTGCTCGACTGTCTAATTGTTCTTGCTGAAGAAGTTGCTCTAAATGCAGTTTTCCCCTAGCGTCACCTTTATGTGCCCTAGAAATGAATACAACTACCTTTGCTTGGATTAGAAAATTACCTTCAAATCTCGCCAGGCTGTAGTCTTGGAATTTGGATAACGCTACCCAGTCCTTCTGCGCTACCATTAAAAGAAATTTCAGCTTCCTAGCTTCATCTAGGTTCTCTAGTCTATCGATGGCTTTGGAACACACTTCCGGCTCATTTAGATCAAGTAAACATTTAACGATGGTTTCTACCAGTCCTTGATCGTCTGCTAACTCTGCCATTGCATAGGTACAGAGGGCACGTAGGTCATCAAAGTTTCCACTCAATTTATAACAAAGTATCAGGCTGTGAACGACCTGAAAATCCCAACCGTTCGCTCGCCTATCGCTGTCGCGGAAATCATTCCAGTAGTCTTCAAAGTGCTTGCAAGCAACTTTTAGCTCATTAATATCTTTCGACGTAAATTTAAAGCCATTTGGACTTTGCCGCTCATTAACGTAGTTCTGAAGAATTCCTTGAGCGACCAAACTTTTAGCCAACAGGTCTTCCGGCTCTTCAGCCAGATACTCATTGGCTAAATCCCTCCAACCCTGAACTTCCTTCGCTGCAAGAAAATGGATGTGAGCCAAGCGAACGTTTTTTGTTTTTTTCAAATCATCTGAAAATTTGTCGAACGGATCGTTGAATTCTTCTCGATACTGAGAGTCGATACGAGCCGCCTGTATTATGAATCCAGCGAGGGTGTCATTTAAAGGGTTCTTGTCAAGTGCTGACAAACCATAAGTTACTGCCTTGGCAGCGTCACCCGCTATCACATAAGCAAATGCCTTAAAGGCCACCGCTTTATCGTCATCAGGAGCATAAGTGCAGGCTTCTAGCAGGATGCGAGAAGCTTCGGCAGCATCTCCCATCAAGTGCATGCATATAGCTATATTGGCTTTGATTCTAAAAATGGAATGTGGAGTTAAATTTTTTGCTTGATGTGTAAGTAGTTCCGAGTATAAGTCTAGGGCTTCTTTAACGCTTCCGGCGTTCATTTTGTCGCGATAGTGATCTATCTGACGACCTATCTCTCCTTGTAATTCAGCCGCTACTCCGTGACTACGAGCTTCAGATTGATTTGTAATAACTTCTGTTACCGCAGATTTAATATCTTCAATGTCGTTCGTAATGATTACGCCAGTATTTTTTCCATTAACTACCACGCCTCCTTTTGTCGCAGTAAGGGTAGTGCTACGCTTAGTTATCCTTTCAAGAAGATTGAAGATGCTCCGCATTTACTTTCCTTTGCGATACGATGCCTTGATTGTTCCCTTGTTAGGGCCATTCACTGCAACACCGCCCTTATCCGCTTTGACAATGTTTTTTCGCTTCCATGTGAGCTTAATTGTGATAGTAATCACCAATATAAGTCCCAAAGCGAGCCCAATTGCTAGCTGCGGGTTGTCTACAATTGAAAAGCTCATGTCTTGCCTCCATTACCGCACGTCGCGATGGCCTGATGCTATCGCAGGTCACAGCAGTAAGCTATGGGCTTCACCGGCATAACGCTCGTTCTCATCGACGTGACTAGGCTGTTCTTTCATCATCGCCGCTTGACCTATCCTGCTAGAGCCATGCGGGGCTTACGTTTTTTTCATCCCTGGACAATTCTGTCAGGGCGTCAACTGAGCCTCACAGACCCAATCCTGCCCTTCAATACGAACCCGTTTGTTCCCCAATATTTCCTTCGTTGTGTTGTGCCTACTATTGAAGCTCCGGATCGACGTAGCCCCGCGCCCTATGATGGTCGGTGCGGAAGCAGTGAACCTTCCTTGGGGGGAGTATGTTACGGGCAAGGAGTCGCGCCCTTTTAGGGCTGGCTGCCGCCTTTCCGACAGCACTGGTGCGATGCTCGCCGCTACGGGCAAGTTGGTCCGCGGTGCCTGCTATCGAATTGATGGCAATGTCTGTAGGATCGATTATGCTTGTTAAAGTGATGACGCTATTGATTGCCTAACCAACAGGGTAAGCGACATGAAAGAAGTAGGAATGCCGCAGGCTAAGTTAAGAGAAAGCTTCCCAGCTTGGCCACTTTTTATCGGCTGTGGTTTTATTTTCGTTATTTTGGTCGTTATTAGTTTTACGACATTGACTAGTAAGGAGAGTACCCTTCTAGGGACATTGCTGACTCTTCTTTCTGTCGCAATTGGTTGGGGTATTTCCCATTACTACGCGTCCCAAGACAAACAAAATGCGGTACAAGAGGTCCGTGACTACGAGCAGCGAAATTTAAGGATGTATGCGTTGAAGGCGGCGGAAAAAGTGACGAATCTTTCCGTCGAGCTTCAGAGGTTGTCTGCGTATTTGGACGAAGAGCTACAACATAATGAATACAATAGTCCAGAAGAAGAGTTGTTTGCAAAAGAGGAGAGGATTCAAAGTGCTATCCACATTCTGGGCTCGCTACGATCAATTAACGATACTAGTCTTAGCGACTGGCAGGGAGTTATCGGAGAGGAGTTAGATGAACAGCGCAGAAGCGACTTTGCTCGTCAAGAAGCTCTGATTGAACTTGAAGCTAGGATGTTAACAATCGAAACGGGAATGGCAAATAGCGGTATGGCAGCCGGGTTGAACGCGGAGTTGAGTAATCTGCGACGAGAGGTTAGATCAATCAGCTCTGGTGTTAATGCTGGTTCATTTAGGCTCAAAAAAATAACGTCGGTCGCTCATGTACAGAGTCCTTGTCCCGCTTGTCTAAACGTTATCAGTTACAAACAAAAAGCTAATGACGGAGACAAGAAGGCTATTCAATGTAAAAGTTGTGAAACAAATTTAATTTCTGACTACTACGAGGATAGTGGTGCGATTCTTCGTGTAAGGGAAATACTTACTGAGGTGTGCCTATGTCCGGAATGCGACTCTCAAAATACTATCCTTCTTGATGAGTGGTCCACATCTTCTACTATGATGACTTGTGAGGCGTGCGGCCAGGTTGCGCGAGTTTCTCGGACAGGCACTGGTGTTGATTTGCGTATAGTTGCATTAAAACAAGTTGGAGATCGCTTAACATCTGAGCTTATTGAAAAGGTACGTGTTTCTTTGCCGGAGCAGCCTTGGCCCAAGGGAATTCACTTGGAAGTATGTAAGAGCTTAGGAATAACTCCATCAACTACGCGCAAAGCGATTCAACAGCTTATTCGCACTGGGGTTTTCAAAGAGCAAATAGACGGTGTGTTATGCTCTCGAGAGGAAAAGTTGCGACTTATGCAAACCTTTGGTGCTAATAGTGATATGTGAATCTGATTACGTTTCGTTCATTGCCTATACCGTATTATTATTTATGTAGTCGCGATGGGAAACTTCGTGCTAGAGGTGCCCACTTCCCCTATGACACCTCAACAGCATCAATAAGAGCCGGTAAGGGTTGGGTACGCTGTCTTGGTCACCTATTGAGCTTCCTACCCAACCGGAGACGGAACCCCCTATAGCCACTTGAATCTGTAAAAACATCGGGGTTCGAATTACCCCAATCCAAATAACCTCCCAAAGGACCCATGAACAGCGCGGAAAGGTGTTGTTTTGCCTGCTTCTAGACGCTTGGCGGCAGGCGTGTGGCGACCCTCTGATGCTCGCTGAAGGCGCCCAATGCGATGGGGTGATGGGGGTTAAAAACCGATACCCCTCAAAAAACGGTGTTCCAGGTGTTCCAGGTGTTCCACTAAGGCTGCAAGCCACGAGTTACGTTGCTTTCAGAGTGGAACACCTTTTTATTTGAGCTGGAACACCAGGTGTTCCAGCGGCAAAAGGTGTTCCACGTTGATAGTCTGTTGATTCAGTCCGAGAGCCGCTCCTCAACGGTCGGCAATGTTGCGTCAGGAGTGATTTGTGTGAGGACAGATGTAGTAGATTCGGTCTGGCATGTGCGTGGCAAACCCCGCTGCTGCCCACGTTGTATACGGCAATACTTTTCGTACAAAACCTAGAGAATATTGGCAGTGGCGTGTAAAAAACAGTGAGGTTGGTATGTCAAGCTTAGAGATGGTAAAGAGTCGATTTGAGTCGTTGAATGGTATTCGCGCAGTGGCCCCGGATTTTATTGAAAAGCTGGAGCATGAGTTGAAAGTATCACTTCCCAGTAGCTTCAAATTGGTGGGGGAGTTTTTTGACGGAAGTGGTATTTATGTTTTACCGCTGCACCAGATCGGTTGGGAATCTCCAACTAATGTTCTTGTTGAAACGAAGCGCTTGAGAAGCAGTGGCCAACTTTCTTCAAATTATCTTGTGTTGGGGGAGCCTGCTGAAGGTCTAATCGTGATGGACTGCAACTCCCCGTTGGGGCAGGTGCTCTGGTGTGATGCGATTGATGTTAACCGCATTGGTAAAGAAGCATTGATGACAGCACCTGAAGTATGGGGTTCCTACTTGGATTTTGTTGAGTATTTGGTGTCGGAGGAAGAGTCTGATCGGCTGTAAGCAGCGCGTTAAGGCGTGTTCGACGTCGACCCATCCTCTGCTCGGGAGAAACCAGATCCTTGATCAATTCCCAAGATGCATCGGAGAGTT
This sequence comes from Pseudomonas sp. SR18, assembly GCF_023701505.1. Lineage (NCBI taxonomy): Bacteria > Pseudomonadati > Pseudomonadota > Gammaproteobacteria > Pseudomonadales > Pseudomonadaceae > Pseudomonas > Pseudomonas sp. SR18. Next base: position 82,494 of record NZ_JAMQAU010000013.1, read on the forward strand.
CGTAACGCTTTGCCATGCGGGCCTACAGCCAATCATGGCGCGATTCTAACCATACGGACTTTTCGTACAGAACCTCGCTGACGGCGCCCAATGAGACGGGGTGACGGAGGTTAAAAAACCAATACCCCTCAAAAAACGGTGTTCCAGGTGTTCCAGGTGTTCCACTAAAGCTGAAAGCCACGGAGTACGTGGCTTCCAGGCTGGAACACCTTTTTATTTGAGGTGGAACACCGAGTGTTCCAGGGGAAAAAGGTGTTCCACGTTGATGCTGTGTCATTCAGTCCAACAGCAGTTCCTCAACTGTCGGTCTCGCTGGGCCTGTCCTGATTGTATGAGGGCCGACGTAGTCAAACCGGTCCTCCCGGTGAGTGGGAGGTAAGGGAATCCGAATGTCCTGCAAAGAGCCTTGCAGCCCCATGAGATACGCGACCTGCTGGTATCGTTTGGCTACTGCCACCAACTCATTAGCGCTGCTTCTTATTTGTTCCGCTCGTTTGTACAGGATTGCCCTCAAGAGCTCTTTGTGTGAGGTCTCCAGCGCTTGGTTACCTTGTTCAAGTCGTTGGTCGATCTCAGTGACTTCCTGTTCAAGTTTAGCGATAGCGGCAGTTCGAGCCAGGTGCTTGCCACGGCTTCTGTCCGACTCGCTAAGGATTGATTGCAAGGCAGTGTCTGCTTCGGCTTCAGCGGCGGTATCACCAGCAGCAATGGCCGCACTGTAGGCCTTGAGCGCCCTGTCATGCGCCGATGCTTTGGCTTCCTTGTCGAGAGTGGCCTCAGCGACCAAGGCCGTTAATTTGTGGGCTAGCTGCGTCTTGGTCCTCTCCAGTTCTTGGAGCGTTTCATGGTGAGCCGCGTATTTGTTCTGAGCCGCTTTGATTTCAGGGGTTGAAAGCGTGTTTCTTTTAAACATGGGGGTATCTCCATTTACATATGGTGCTGCGAAAGGCTTGCCGGAATGGCAGGCCAAAATGGATAACTAATTTATGCGGCCTCGAAGGAGTGCCCGCTGTCATCCGCCATGAGTGCGGATGAGTTAAAAACGTAGGCACGGGCTTTAGGCATGCCCGGCAGTCTTACCGATTGAGCCGCTTTGCCATCGCTGCCAGGCTCTAAAATGGCGCGGCTCAATAGCTCTTTGTTAACGGCGTTCAGGTTCATGCCTTTGAATACTTCGGAACACCAAGCCTCGGGCAGTACGTAGTAGGTAGTGGTGGTGTGCAACGCATCACCCAGGCCATGCTCCAGCGTTTTGCGAAAGCCCAGCCGGTCAATGGTGCGAGGGCCGTGCTCATCGATCTTGGCGGCGGCGGATTCCCAGCGGGTGAAACGGCTCTCTCCGAAACGCTCGATCACTTGGCGAAGGCGCGCGACGATGGCGTCACTTTCGAAGTTTCCGGCGCCGCCGCGCTCATTTAGCCAGGCATTGAGGCAGACCTTTGCCGCCGTGGTCGCTCCACCCTCAGGCCAGCCAGTTATCCCCAGGGCGGTGGCCAACTCCCCAGCGGCAGCGGCCAATCCAAAACGAGTGGCGGCACGTTGGGCCTGTCCGCTTGCTGATTTAGGTAGTGACGTCGAGACAAACCGCTCAATGGTGTGGCGCAAAATGGTCGACCACCCCAGCGTCTTTCCGGGCTCACACAGGGCCGACAGGAAGGCGGTGTAATACTTGGGCGCGTGTGCTTTTAGAGCCTCTGAAAGCGCAGCGGCGCCGTCAAAGACATTGTGAGCGTGTCGAACATTCCAAGCCTTTTGCTGGCATCGGCAGGCACTGCGAGCACGCGTACTTCCATGCCTGCTTTAAGATCCTTGCTTGCCTCTGCCATGTGCTGCGCCAACGTCTTTTCCCCGGTCGAGAGAAACAACAAACGCCATTCCTGTTACGTTACGACCGGCCTGGCCTCGATCATTGGCGCGTGCTTTACCACTGCCATTACCCAGCATGTAAACCGTTTCGCCAATGATGCGCGGATCGCACATCCCAATTTCATCGAGAACCAATAAGCCGTCTGAGTGCGCGGCGGCGATGGACTTCAGGGCGTTGTCAGCAGTGGAATACACGGAGGGAAGAGAGGTGAACAGCCAGAAACAAGAAAGCCCGCACAGGGCGGGCTTCTTGGGGTGTTTCGTAGACTGTCTGAGACAGCCTGAGACTGCTATATGGTGCACCCGGCGGGATTCGAACCCACGACCCCTGCCTTCGGAGGGCAGTACTCTATCCAGCTGAGCTACGGATGCTTGTGCGGGCGACATCATACCCATGTCGACCATGGGCGTCCATGCTGGTCTTTGGTCCTTAAACGGTAGGAATTTGCCTGACGAAGGCCCTGCTCCGCGTAACTCGGATCAATGCACGCCAATCTGCCTCGGCTACGCTGATCCGAAAGATTCGGCAAATGCGCCGTTTTCGTTCTTTTTTTCGAACAGACTATTGCCCTGTACCCCCATTGATCCTAGGATTCGTTTGAGATTTCAAACGCTCTGTCTCCCGTGCGCATTCAACTTCCTCGCGTGCTGGGGCTGATTTCCCTGACGGCAGCCCACAAGGCGCCTTTCAACAACTCTAATTCGCTCCGCGTGCGCGCGGTGCTGTTAAGGAAAGCCGACATGCAGCTCAAAGATACCCAGTTGTTTCGCCAGCAAGCCTTTATCGATGGCGCTTGGGTCGATGCGGACAATGGTCAAACCATCAAGGTCAACAACCCTGCCACGGGCGAGATTCTCGGCACCGTGCCAAAGATGGGCGCCGCGGAAACCCGCCGTGCCATCGAAGCCGCCGACAAGGCCCTGCCGGCCTGGCGTGCACTGACCGCCAAGGAGCGCGCCAACAAGCTGCGCCGTTGGTTCGAACTGCTGATCGAAAACCAGGACGACCTCGGTCGCCTGATGACCCTCGAACAAGGCAAGCCGCTGGCCGAAGCCAAGGGCGAAATCGTCTACGCCGCGTCCTTTATCGAGTGGTTCGCTGAAGAAGCCAAGCGCATCTACGGTGACGTGATCCCCGGCCACCAGCCCGACAAGCGCCTGATCGTGATCAAGCAGCCAATCGGCGTGACCGCTGCCATCACTCCGTGGAACTTCCCGGCTGCCATGATCACCCGTAAAGCCGGCCCGGCCCTGGCCGCCGGTTGCACCATGGTGATCAAGCCTGCGTCGCAAACTCCGTTCTCGGCTCTGGCCCTGGTTGAGCTGGCGCACCGTGCTGGCATCCCGAAAGGTGTGTTGAGCGTGGTTACCGGCAGCGCTGGCGACATCGGCGGCGAGCTGACCAGCAACCCGATCGTGCGTAAATTGTCCTTCACCGGCTCGACCGAAATCGGTCGCCAGCTGATGGCCGAATGCGCCAAGGACATCAAGAAAGTCTCCCTGGAACTGGGCGGCAACGCGCCGTTCATTGTGTTCGACGACGCGGACCTGGATAAGGCCGTGGAAGGCGCGATCATCTCCAAGTACCGCAACAACGGCCAGACCTGCGTTTGCGCCAACCGCCTGTATATCCAGGATTCGGTGTACGACGCGTTCGCCGAAAAACTCAAAGTGGCCGTGGCCAAGCTCAAGATCGGCAACGGTCTGGAAGACGGCACCACCACGGGCCCGCTGATCGACGAAAAAGCCGTGGCCAAGGTTCAGGAGCACATCGCTGATGCCCTGAGCAAAGGCGCCAAGCTGCTGGCCGGTGGCAAGGTGATGGAAGGCAACTTCTTCGAGCCGACCATCCTGGTCGACGTGCCGAAAAACGCCGCCGTCGCCAAGGAAGAAACCTTCGGCCCACTGGCGCCGCTGTTCCGTTTCAAAGACGAAGCCGAAGTGATCGCGATGTCCAACGACACCGAGTTCGGCCTGGCGTCCTACTTCTACGCCCGCGACCTGGGCCGCGTGTTCCGTGTGGCTGAAGCGCTGGAATACGGCATGGTCGGCGTCAACACCGGGTTGATCTCCAACGAAGTGGCGCCATTCGGCGGCATCAAGGCCTCGGGCCTGGGCCGTGAAGGCTCCAAGTACGGGATCGAGGATTACCTGGAAATCAAATACCTCTGCCTGGGCATCTAAGCCTCGGTTTGGCATGGCTGTAAACGCAAAGGGCACGAGAGCGCTGACCCTTTGCGTGTTTCACATGGTTATTCGTAGTGACCGGGAACGCTGTGGCAGTCGATCATCGCATGCTGCCGCAGTTGCCTCCCCGCCACGTATTCCTTGAACCACGCCACCCGATGAGTGGCGAATGAGGACTTTATGAGCAAGACCAACGCATCCCTGATGAAACGCCGCGAAGCTGCTGTACCACGCGGTGTTGGCCAGATTCACCCGATTTTTGCCGAATCCGCAAAAAACGCCACCGTGACCGACGTTGAAGGTCGCGAGTTCATCGACTTCGCCGGCGGTATCGCCGTGCTGAACACCGGCCACGTGCACCCGAAAATCATCGCCGCCGTGACCGAGCAACTGAACAAGCTGACCCACACTTGCTTCCAGGTATTGGCCTACGAGCCGTACGTAGAAGTGTGCGAAAAGATCAACGCCAAGGTGCCAGGTGATTTCGTCAAGAAAACCCTGCTGGTCACCACCGGTTCCGAAGCTGTCGAAAACGCCGTGAAAATCGCCCGTGCCGCCACTGGCCGTGCTGGCGTGATCGCCTTCACCGGCGCTTACCACGGCCGCACCATGATGACCCTGGGTCTCACCGGTAAAGTCGTGCCTTACTCGGCCGGCATGGGCCTGATGCCTGGCGGCGTGTTCCGCGCGCTGTACCCGAACGAGCTGCACGGCGTGAGCGACGACGATTCCATCGCCAGCATCGAACGCATCTTCAAGAACGATGCCGAGCCGCGTGATATCGCTGCCATCATCATCGAGCCGGTACAGGGCGAAGGCGGTTTCTACGTCGCGCCTAAATCGTTCATGAAGCGCCTGCGCGAGTTGTGCGACAAGCACGGCATCCTGCTGATCGCCGACGAAGTGCAAACCGGTGCCGGCCGTACCGGTACCTTCTTTGCCATGGAACAGATGGGTGTTGCCGCCGACCTGACCACCTTCGCCAAATCCATCGCCGGTGGCTTTCCGCTGGCCGGTGTGTGCGGCAAGGCTGAATACATGGACGCCATCGCGCCAGGTGGCCTGGGCGGCACCTACGCCGGTAGCCCGATTGCCTGCGCCGCTGCGCTGGCGGTGATGGAGGTGTTCGAAGAAGAGCACCTGCTGGACCGCTGCAAGGCAGTGGGCGAGCGTCTGGTGACCGGCCTCAAGGCTATCCAGGCCAAGTACCCGGTGATCGGCGAAGTCCGTGCCCTGGGCGCGATGATCGCCGTCGAGCTGTTCGAAGACGGCGACAGCCACAAGCCGAACGCCGCTGCCGTTGCCTCCGTGGTGGCGAAGGCGCGTGACAAGGGCCTGATCCTGCTGTCCTGCGGCACCTACGGCAACGTGTTGCGCGTACTGGTCCCGCTGACCTCGCCGGACGAGCAACTGGACAAAGGCTTGGCAATCATCGAAGAGTGCTTCTCCGAGCTGTAAGCCCGGCGCCTTCCTCGATGTAAAAAACCCGCCTCGGCGGGTTTTTTTATGACGGCCACTTCTGAACCCCTGTGGGAGGCATTCAGCCAGCGATGACGCGGTTCTTGCCCTGGCGTTTTGCCTCGTACATGGCGGCATCGGCGCGGGCGAACAGGCTGTCCAGGGTCGAGTCTTCCTCGGTCAGGCTGGCCAGGCCCTGGCTGATGGTGACGCTGAACGCCTGGCCTTCGAAGCTGAAACTCAGCGCCTGGATCTCTTTGCCCAGGCGCTCGGCCACTTGCAAGGCCATCTCAGGCGCGCAACCGGGCAGTACGGCGGCGAACTCTTCGCCACCAATGCGTCCGAACAGGTCGCCTCGGCGCAGTACCCCACGCCCGCTCTCGGCAATACGCCGCAGCACCTGGTCGCCCTCAAGGTGGCCATAGGTGTCATTGACGTCCTTGAAATCATCAATGTCCAGCAACAGGAAGGCCAATTGCGCGCCTTGGGCACAGGCGGTGTCGAAGGCCTGGTTGGCGCATTCGAAGAAGTGCCGCCGGTTGCTGCTCTGGGTCAGCACGTCGGTGGTGGCGAGGCGGTGCAGTTCCAGTTCCAGCTGCTTCTTTTCGGTGATGTCTTCGGCCATGCCGACCACGATCACCGGCTCGCCGGGTTCGACCTGCTGGTTGATGTAGCACTTGTCACTCAGCCAACGGATCTGCCCGTCGGCGGTGATGATGCGGTACTCGCGGTCTTCTACGGCGCCTTGTTCCAGCACACGGGAAAGGCTGTGTTCGGCGTAGTCGAGGTCTTCCGGGTGAATGCTGTTGCGCCATTCCCGATGATCGGCGAGCAGCAAACCGGCGGAACGGCCGAATATTCGCTCGTAGGCCGGGCTCACATAGAGCACGCGCCGGGTCTCCCAATCGATGGCCCAAAGCACGGCATTCACGCTGACCAACAGCGAGCTGAGCAGTTGTTCGCGTTCGCTCAGCCGTTCGACTTCGCCCTGGGCATGCACCAGCGCCAGCAGGGTTGCAGCCGCAGCCGGACGTGGAGGGTCAGCGGTTGGGGTGTCGTTAACTAAGGGCTTTTCGAGAACCATCGGCACAACTCTCTCTGGGCGCGCCGCAGGATGGAGCAGCGGTCACAACAAGGGGCCACCATGATGGCGAAGTGTTCATTGAGAGAGGGTAAATGCGATGAAGTTCCATGAACGGTGCCGATTGGCGGTGCCCGGATAATGACGCCAAAAAGAGGGTGCGTGGGAGAGCAAGCCCTCCCACGGCACTGTCAGACCGCCGCAGGACGCAGCGAATAGGTCTTCAATTGGTGGGCAAAATCCCGCAGGGACTGGATGCCGCTCGCTTCGGCCTCGTGCACCCATTCCTTGATGGCCGCGAGCATATCGTGGCCGTTGGTGCTGGTCTTGAGCCAGATCTGCTGCAGCGCCAGGCGCTTTTCGTAGATCACTTTCAAGGCCTGGCTGTGCTCCAACATGCTTTGGATACGCAGGTGATGGCGGTCATCCAGCAGGCTGGTTTCCCGCGACAGCAGACGCTTGGCCCGGTGGAACTGGTGACGCACCGAATGATCGACCTTTTCCAGTTCCTGCTTGACCAGCGGGCCGATCACCAATTTGCGGTACTGGGCCATGATCTGGAAGCGGTTGTTGAGGATCGCCATGGCGGTGTCCATGTCCAGACTGCCTTTGCCCTCGACGCGATGGGCAATCGGCGCCACGCGCTGGACTTTGGCCAGGCGCAGGAAGCTGAACAGTTTGATCCACGCCCAACCCAGGTCGAACTCCCACTTCTTCACCGACAGCTTGGCCGAGTTGGGGTAGGTGTGGTGGTTGTTATGCAGTTCTTCGCCACCGACGATGATGCCCCACGGCACCAGGTTGGTCGCCGCATCACGGCATTCGAAGTTGCGATAGCCCACCGCATGGCCCAAGCCGTTGATCACGCCGGCGGCCCAGAACGGAATCCACATCATCTGGATCGCCCAGATGGTGATGCCGATGGTGCCGAACAGCAGCAGGTCGATCACGCCCATGATCGCCACGCCCAGCAGCGGGTACGGGGTGTAGATCTTGCGTTCGATCCAGTCGTCCGGGCAGTTCTTGCCGTAGATGCGCAGGGTCTCGGGGTTTTCGGCCTCGGTGCGGTACAGCTCGGCGCCTTTGCGCAGCACGGTGGACAGGCCTTTGATGACCGGGCTGTGCGGGTCATCGACGGTTTCGCACTTGGCGTGGTGCTTGCGGTGGATGGCGGTCCACTCGCGGGTGTTCTGCGCCGTGGTCAGCCACAGCCAGAAGCGGAAGAAGTGTTTCAGGCCGGCATTGAGCTCCAGGGAGCGATGGGCTGAATAGCGGTGCAGATAAACCGTGACCCCAACGATGGTCACGTGGGTCATCAACAGAGTGACTGCAACCAGTTGCCAGGCTGACAGGTCAAGAAAACCGTTGTACCACATAGGCTGTATGGCCCTCTGATAAAGAAAAAAACAGCACCCGCATTATCACTGGCTTTAAGGATAAAACCAGTCACCGTTTCAGATAAGACTTACAAGGTGTTTCCTATTCTATAATCCCGACGCGTTGTAGGGCGATTCTGGTTTTTTAGTAAGGACTACTGGCCATATGCTGTTTTCATACCGAGGGGCCCTGCGTGTGGGGCTGGTATACCTGCTGGTTTCCATCGCATGGCTCCAGTTCAGCCATTACGTATTGATCAACTTTCTCGATGAACCGTGGGAGTTGGGGCGATGGCTGCAGGTGCGCGGTTATGTGTGGGTAGCCCTGAGCACCTTGGCCATTTACCTGTTGTGCGCACGCTTCGCCCGGACCCACCAGTTGCAGCAACCCCTCAAGGAAAACCGCGAGCGCCTGCGCCAGGCGGCGGCCGTCTTCGACTGCACCCGCGAAGGCGTACTGGTCAGCGACGCCAACGGCCTGATCGTGCACGTGAACCGGGCATTCATAGAGATCACCGGCTACCAGCGTGAAGACGTCATGGGCCAGCAGCCCAGCCTGCTGAAGTCCGGTCGCCATTCGTCGAGTTTTTACCAGCAGATGTTCCAGACCCTGGAACACACCGGTGAATGGAGCGGAGAAATCTGGAACCGACGCAAAAGCGGCGAGATTTACCCACAGTGGCAAACCATCCGGGTGATTCACGATGACCAGGGCCACGTCAGCCATTACGTCGCGGTGTTTTCCGACATCAGCGCCATCAAGGATTCCGAGCACGAGTTGGCGCACCTGGCGCACCACGATCCGCTGACCGACCTGCCCAACCGTCTGCTGTTTACCGACCGCGCCGAGCAGGCGCTGGCCTCGGCACAGCTGCACAAACGCGGGTGCGCCCTGCTGTTGCTGGACCTGGATCACTTCAAGATCATCAATGACAGCCTTGGCCATAACGTTGGTGACCAGTTGCTCAAGCTGGTGGGCGAGCGACTCAAGACGCTGTTCGGCCCCGGCGTGACCCTGGCGCGCCTGGGCGGCGATGAGTTCGCGGTGCTCGCGGAAAGTTGTTCACAGGTGGTGCAGGCAGCGGCGTTGGCGCAGCGCATGCTGGACGTGATGAAACAGCCGTTCACCTTTGACGGCAATCAACTGTTTATCAGCGCCAGCATCGGCATCAGCCTGTTTCCCAATGACGCCCTCAGCGCAGAGCAACTGCTGCGCAACGCCGACTCCGCGTTGTTCAAAGCCAAAAGCGCGGGCCGCGAAGGCTACGCCTTGTACACCGAAGAACTCACCGCCCACGCGCAGAACCGCGTGGAAATCGCCAGCGAACTGCGCCGCGCCCTCGACCAGCAGGAGTTGCGCGTCTACTACCAGCCTGTGCACGACCTGCATAGCAGCCGCCTGGTCGGCGTCGAAGCGCTGGTGCGCTGGCAGCATCCGGAACGCGGCCTGGTGCCGCCGGGCGAATTCATCCCCATCGCTGAACGCACCGGCTTGATTGCCGATATCGACGCCTGGGTAATGGAGCAGGCCTGTCGCCAGATGTGCCAATGGCTGGCCGACGGCGTGGCGCTGAGTTTTATCGCGATCAACGTGTCCAGCCGCCTGTTTGCCCGGCGTGAACTGTACGAGCAAGTCGCCCAGGTGCTGCACGATACCGGCCTTGATCCGGCTTTCCTGGAGCTGGAAGTCACCGAAAGTGCAGTGATGGATGACCCTGAGGTGGCCCTGGAACAACTGCACCGCCTGCGCGAACTGGGCCTGCGCCTGGCTATTGATGACTTCGGCACCGGCTATTCCTCCCTGCTGCGCCTCAAGCGCCTGCCGGTGCAGAAACTCAAGATCGACCAGGGTTTTGTCGCCGGGTTGCCGTGGGATGAAGACGACGCCGCGATTGTGCGCGTGGTTATCGCGTTGGCGAAAAGCATGGGCATGCAGGTGCACGCCGAGGGCATCGAGCAGGTGGAGCAGGCGCAGTTTTTGTTGGAGCAGGGCTGTGACCTGGGGCAGGGCTATTGGTTTGGGCGGCCGATGCCGGCGAATAAAATTGACTGGGCGTGCGCCCCCACTATCCAGCCTTGAAATGCATTCAAAATGTGGGAGGGGGCTTGCCCCCGATAGCGGTGCCCCAGTCACAGAGTTGTTGGCTGAAAGATCGCCATCGGGGGCAAGCCCCCTCCCACATTTGGCTATGTGCACGGCTTAATCCCTTCGCAACCTCGTGCCCCAGCAGAAAATTCTTTCTGGTTATATAAACATTCTTAAATAGTATTTTTAAGAATATCCGCGCTTATCTACTATCGCCCTACGCCGCAAGCAGTGCCGCCACTGCGAGGCACTATTCATTTCAGGAGCGAGACCATGAGCGCATCTCTACGTAGCGTCGACGGCCAGGACGAAGCAGCCATTTTGCGTGAGATCCAGAGCGCCCTACGCGATCTGCGGTTTGGCGCGGTGGAAATCACTGTGCATAACGCCCAAGTGGTACAGATCGAACGCAAGGAAAAATTCCGTCTGCAGAATCCGGGTAACAAACCGAGCTGAGCAACCACGGCGATAGACCCCGTCACTATAAGAAAAAGCCAACACCCAAGAATTCTAGGAGCTTCTATGTCGTCGATTCGCCGTTACGCCCTGGCCGCCCTGGCCAGCGCCGTATTTGCAGGTTCCGCTGTTGCCAAGGACTACGAGTTGCTCAACGTCTCGTACGACCCTACCCGTGAGCTGTACCAGGATTACAACGCTGAGTTCACCAACTTCTGGAAGCAGTCCCACCCAGGCGACACCGTCAAGATCCAGCAATCCCACGGTGGCTCGGGCAAGCAGGGCCGCGCTGTGATCGACGGCCTGCGCGCCGACGTAGTGACCCTGGCCCTGGCCGGCGACATCGACGAAATCGCAAAACTGGGCAAGACCCTGCCGGAAAACTGGCAGACCCGCCTGCCGGATGCGAGCACCCCGTATACCTCGACCATCGTGTTCCTGGTGCGCAAGGGCAACCCTAAAGGCATCAAGGACTGGGGCGACCTGATCAAGAAAGACGTTTCGGTGATCACGCCAAACCCGAAAACCTCCGGCGGTGCGCGCTGGAACTTCCTCGCCGCCTGGGCCTACGGCCTCAAATCCGGTGGCAGCGAAGCCAAGGCCCAGGAATACGTGAAAGAGTTGTTCAAACACGTGCCGATCCTCGACACCGGTGCACGCGGTTCGACCATCACCTTCGTCAACAACGGTCAGGGTGACGTGTTGCTGGCCTGGGAAAACGAAGCCTTCCTGGCGCTGAAAGAAGACGGCGGTGCCGACAAGTTCGACATCGTCGTACCGTCCCTGTCGATCCTCGCGGAGCCGCCAGTGGCCGTGGTCGACAAGAATGCCGAGAAAAAGGGCAACACCGAGATCGCTACCGAATACTTGAAACACCTGTACAGCCCGGCTGGCCAGGAGATTGCGGCCAAGAACTTCTACCGCCCACGCGATGCAAAAGTGGCCGCCAAATACGCCCAGCAGTTCCCGAAACTGGACCTGGTGACTATCGACAAAGACTTCGGTGGCTGGAAAACTGCCCAACCGAAATTCTTTAACGACGGTGGCGTGTTCGACCAGATCTACACGGCGCAGTAAGCCGAGAAATACACACCCACCGAGCCCGCATTCACCTGCGGGTTTTGTGTGTCAGTTCCGCTAACCAAGGACTCTTATGTCGCGTCGTATTTCCCCCGTCATACCCGGCTTCGGGCTGACGCTGGGCTACACCGTGGTGTACCTCAGCCTGATCGTACTGATCCCCCTCGCGGCGATGTTTGTCCACGCCGCTCAACTTACCTGGGATCAGTTCTGGGCCATCATCTCCGCACCGCGTGTGTTGGCGGCGTTGAAGTTGAGCTTCAGAACCGCGCTCTACGCCGCGCTGATCAACGGCGTCATCGGCACGCTGCTGGCCTGGGTGCTGGTGCGCTATACCTTCCCCGGCCGCAAGATCATCGATGCGATGATCGACCTGCCGTTCGCCCTGCCCACCGCCGTGGCCGGTATTGCGCTGACCGCGCTGTACACGCCGACCGGCCTGGTCGGCCAGTTCGCCGCTGACCTGGGCTTCAAGATCGCCTACTCGCCGCTGGGTATCACCCTGGCGCTGACCTTCGTGACCCTGCCGTTCGTGGTGCGCACGGTGCAGCCGGTACTCGCCGACATCCCCCGGGAAATCGAAGAAGCCGCCGCCTGCCTGGGCGCCAAGCCGTTGCAGGTGTTCCGTTACATCCTCGTCCCCGCGCTGCTGCCCGCCTGGCTCACCGGCTTTGCCCTGGCGTTTGCCCGTGGCGTCGGTGAGTACGGTTCGGTGATTTTCATCGCCGGCAACATGCCGATGAAAACCGAGATCCTGCCGCTGCTGATCATGGTCAAGCTTGACCAGTACGACTACCGCGGCGCCACGTCCATTGGCGTGTTGATGCTGGTGGTTTCCTTTGTCCTGCTGCTGCTGATCAACTTGTTGCAGCGGCGCATCGAACGTCCATAAGGAGGCGCGGAACATGTCCCAATCGTCTATTTCCGCCGCGTCCTCGGCCAACGCCGCCCGGCGTGGCAGTGCGGTGTCGCGACGCATCCTGATCGGCCTTGGCTGGCTGGTGTTTTTCCTGTTCCTGTTGCTGCCGCTGTTTATCGTGGTATCCCAGGGCCTGAAGAACGGCCTGGGTACGTTCTTTAGCGCAATCCTGGAGCCCGACGCGTTGTCCGCGTTGAAACTCACGGTGATCGCCGTATTGATCTCGGTGCCGCTCAACCTGGTGTTCGGCGTCAGCGCCGCCTGGTGCGTGAGCAAGTACTCGTTCCGTGGCAAAAGCATCCTGGTGACGCTGATCGACTTGCCGTTCTCGGTGTCGCCGGTGATCGCGGGCCTGGTGTACGTGTTGATGTTCGGCGCCCAGGGCTTCTTCGGCCCATGGTTGCAGGAGCACGACATCCAGATCGTGTTCGCCCTGCCGGGCATCGTGCTGGCGACCATCTTTGTCACCGTGCCGTTCGTGGCCCGTGAGCTGATCCCGCTGATGCAGGAGCAGGGCACCCAGGAAGAAGAGGCCGCACGCCTGCTTGGGGCCAATGGCTGGCAGATGTTCTGGCATGTCACTGTGCCGAACATCAAATGGGGCCTGATCTACGGCGTGGTGCTGTGTACTGCACGGGCCATGGGTGAGTTCGGCGCGGTGTCGGTGGTGTCCGGCCACATTCGCGGCGTAACCAACACCCTGCCGCTGCATGTCGAGATCCTCTACAACGAATACAACCACGTTGCCGCGTTTGCGGTGGCCAGCCTGTTGCTGATCCTGGCGCTCTTCATCCTGCTGCTCAAGCAGTGGAGCGAGAACCGTATCAACCGCCTGCGCAAAAGCGCCGGTGAGGAATAAGTCATGTCGATCGAAGTCCGTAATGTCAGCAAGAACTTCAACGCCTTCAAGGCCCTGAACAGCATCAATCTGGACATCCAGAGTGGCGAGCTGGTGGCGTTGCTGGGCCCGTCCGGCTGCGGCAAGACCACCTTGCTGCGCATCATCGCCGGCCTGGAAACCCCGGATGACGGCAGCATCGTGTTCCACGGTGAAGACGTCTCCGGCCACGACGTGCGTGATCGCAACGTCGGGTTTGTGTTCCAGCACTACGCGTTGTTCCGCCACATGACCGTGTTCGACAACGTCGCGTTCGGCCTGCGCATGAAGCCCAAGAACCAGCGCCCGAACGAAACCCAGATCGCGGCCAAGGTTCACGAACTGCTGAACATGGTGCAACTCGACTGGCTGTCTGATCGTTACCCGGAACAGCTCTCCGGTGGTCAGCGCCAACGTATCGCTCTGGCCCGCGCCCTGGCGGTCGAGCCCAAAGTGCTGCTGCTGGACGAACCCTTCGGCGCCCTCGACGCCAAGGTGCGTAAAGAACTGCGCCGCTGGCTGGCGCGCCTGCACGAAGACATCAACCTGACGTCGGTGTTCGTGACCCACGACCAGGAAGAGGCCATGGAAGTCGCCGACCGTATCGTGGTGATGAACAAGGGCGTGATCGAGCAGATCGGCTCACCGGGTGACGTCTACGAAAACCCGGCCAGCGATTTTGTGTACCACTTCCTCGGTGACTCCAACCGCCTGCACCTGGGGGAAGACAAGCACGTACTGTTCCGCCCTCACGAAGTGTCGCTGTCGCGCCATGAGCTGGAAGACCACCATGCGGCCGAAGTGCGTGATATTCGCCCGCTGGGTGCGACCACGCGGGTGACGCTGAAGGTCGAAGGCCAGCCCGAGCTGATCGAGGCCGAAGTGGTCAAGGACCACGACAGCCTGACCGGTCTGGTGCGTGGCGAGACCCTCTTTTTCAAACCCAAGGTATGGCAAAAAGCCTGATAACCCCGCATACCCAATGTGAAAATGGGAGCCAATGTGGGGAGGGGGCTTGCCCCCTCCCACATTTAGACCTCGCTTGGCTTTAGATCGCGGCGCGCCACCGGGCCCGAGCGTTTCTCAATGTTCGCCTTCAGGTCCTGCCTCAACCCCAGCAAAAACGCCATTTCCGCCACCACAAACAACGGCCCCACGATCAACCCCGACACATCATCCACAAACGCGGGCTTCTTGCCTTCGTAGTAGTGCCCGACAAACTGAATCACCCAGCCCACCACAAACATGCCGACTCCGCTGCTCAGCCACACCCACGTGCTCTGCGCCGCCAGCACATGTCCGGCCCATACCGACAAACCCATCAACACCGTCATCAGCACGCCCAAGGCCAGTTCGAGGCGCAGGTAAAACCATGCCGAACACAACGCCACGATCACCGCCGGTGAAATCCACAGCCCCTCAATCGTCCATTCGGGACGCGACAGCAGCACGGCCACCGCCACCACAATCAGCGGGATACCAATGAAGTGGCTGGCGATATTGCGTGGGTCGCGGTGGTAGGCGGCGTATTGGCTGAGGTGGTCGACGAGGCTTTTCATTGTTGTTCCTCCTGTAGGATGTTTGATCATGCCCTGTCAGCCAGCGCCTGACTGTCAGCTGGGCGACAATCTTCGGAGTTCTCATGGACGCAGAGAAATGGCACGCCCGCCTGGCCAGCGGCCACTGGTTCAGCCAACTGCCGGTAGCGCTACAGCGTAGTCTGCTGGCAGCGGCGCGGCTGCGCATGCTTACGGCGGGACAGTGCCTGTTCAAGCGCGGCGACCCGCCTTGTGGCCTGTACGCGGTGCTCGAAGGCGCGGTGCGCATCAGCGCGGTGAATGCCCAAGGCAAGGAAGCGGTGTTGAGCCTGGTGGAAACGCCTTACTGGTTCGGCGAAATCTGTCTGTTCGATAATCTGCCGCGCACCCACGATGCCCTGGCAATGGGGCCATGCACGTTGTTGCAGGTGCCGCAGGCGGCGATGCTCGGCATTCTCGAAGACCATCCGGCGTATTGGCGCGACGTGGCCCTGTTGATGAGCCACAAACTGCGCTTGTCGTTGATCAACATCGAACAGATGAGCCTGATGCCCGCGTCCGCGCGCCTGGCCCATCGGTTGCTGATGATCGCCGAGGGCTACGGCGAAATAGACCAGGCGCGCCGCACATTGCAGCTGCCCCAGGAGGACTTGGCGGCGATGCTGGGCCTGTCGCGCCAGACCACCAACAGTCTGCTCAAGGCGCTGGAGCAGCAGGGCATCATCGGCCTGGGTTATGGCGCGATTGAGATCCTCGATCTCAAAGGCCTGCAGCAGGCTGCGGGCCTATGAACCGCGATACGTCGAGAAACCGTAAGGGCTGAGCAGCAGCGGGATGTGGTAATGCTGGTCGGCCTGTTTGACCTGGAAGATCACCGGCACTTCAGGGAAAAACGTCTCGCGGTTGGCCTTTTTGTAGTAGTCGCCGGTCTTGAACACCACGCGGTACTCACCCGGCGTAATGCTGCGGTTGGCGGGGAACAGTTCGGCGATGCGCCCCTGCTGGTTGGTGACGCCTTCGGACAGTGACTGCCATTTATCGCCCACCTGCTGCTCCAGGGTGACGCTGACGCCGGCAGACGGCAGGCCGTTTTCCAGGTTGAGCACGTGCACGCTCAGGGGGTTGCCGTCGGCCAGGGCCAGTGTGCACAGGCTGCTGAGGCTGAGGGCGGCGAGGGTCATGCGGAGGGTTTTCATCAAGCGATCCTTTAGAGGGGAATCAGAGGGAAGTTTTCAGGCCCAGTTGCCCGGCGGCCTGTACGGCACAGGCTTCGTCCTGCGCGGCGCCGCCGGCACCGGCGATGCCCAGCGCGCCGACCAGTTCAGACTCGGCAAACAGCGGCACGCCGCCGCCGAGCAACAGCAACTCGGGCAAGCTGTTAAGGTTGGCGGCCTCGGGATTGTTGCGCGCACGCTCGGCAAACAGCCGCGTCGGGGTTTTGGTTGATAGCGCGGTGTACGCCTTGCGCTGGCTGGCGAGGCTGTTGTGCGGGCCGACGCCGTCGGCGCGCAGGCTCAGCAGCAGGTTGCCGCCACGGTCCAGTACCGTCAGCGCGGCGCTGCAGTGGGCAAGGCTGGCGTCGGCCAGTTGGCGCGCTGTGTGCAAGTCGAGGTCGGCATGGCGTGGCAACTGCGGTGCAGCCAGCGCGCCGGTACAGATGGCAAGGCTCAGGAACAAGGCATGGCGGGACATAAAGACGACTCCGGAAAACAGGCCGCCACCCTAGCCAGTCAACGGGGTCAGAAACCGCACAATTTGATGACAGGTTTGTAATCAAACCCAGAGGTAAGGCATGCAGGTGTTGTTAGTGGAAGACCAGCCGCAACTGGCGCAGCTCATGGCCCAAGGCCTGGGCGAGGCCGGTTTCGCCGTGGAAGTCGCGGCCAATGGCATGGCGGCGCAGCGCTTTGTGGAAAGCACCGAGTACGATCTGGTGATTCTCGACGTGATGCTGCCAGGGCTGAATGCCTGGAAATTGCAGCAGGCGATTCGGCACAAGGGCGATACGCCGGTGTTGTTCCTGACCACGCCGGGCGGTATCGAAGATCGCCTGCGTGGGTTGGAATTGCATGAGGATGACTACCTGCTCAAGCCGTTTGAAGCCAAGGCGTTGGTGGCGCGGGTGAGGAAGTTGTTGCGGCGCGATCGTGGGCGCTGACTGATCCGGAACTTGCAGTGCCTGGACCATTGCTATCGGGGGCAAGCCCCCCCCACCCGTTGAAATGCGTTCCCCTGTGGGAGGGGGCTTGCCCCCGATGAGGCCATGACCCTCACCCCACATCTACCTACCGCAACCCATCGCGAAACTGCCCCGGTGTTACCCCCGTCCATCGTTTGAACGCCCGATTGAAACTGCTGGTATCGGCAAACCCCAGCAAATGGCTGATCTCGGCCAACGAGCACTGCGGGTCCCGCAAGTGCAGCAGCGCCAGGTTCTGCCGGCACTCATTGAGCAGCGCATCAAACCGACAGCCTTCATCCGCCAGGTGCCGCTGCAAGCTGCGCAAACTCAAGTGCAGCGCCTGGGCAATCCGCTCGGCGCTCGGCTCGCCGTCGGGCAGTTGCGCTTCGATCGCGGCGCGTACCTTGCGCTCCCAGGTCAGCGGTTGCAGCTGGGCGAGGGTGCGTTTGAGCACGGTTTCGTTGTGTTCGGCCAGCTCCGGGTTGGCGTCGTCGAGATGGCTGTCGAAGTCCTGCGCGGCGAACTCCAGGCAGTCATCGACGGCGCCAAAAAATACCGGTGCGCGGAACACTGCATGCCAGGGCTTGGGGTCAACCGGTTCCGGACGCCTTAGATAAACGGCCAAGGGCGCGTAATCCCGGCCCAGGCGATTGCGGCAAGTGCGCACATAGATCGCCGCAAATGCATCGATGGCTTCCAGTGCCGGTGCCGGGCTGCCTTGGGGTTGCAGCAGGCGAAAACGGTAGCGCTCGTCGTGCCGCGTCAGCTCCAGCGTCAGCGCATCGCTGACCACCTGGTGATAACGCACGATGCGCTCGAACACTTCGCGCAGGCTGCCGCTGGCCACCAGCGCATAGCCCAATGCGTGAAACGTGGTGGGGCTGACAAACCGCGACACCCGCAACCCAATCGCCGGATCGCCGCTGGCCTGCACCGCCAGTTCCCACAGGCGCGTGGTCGCCGACAGCGGGTAGCGCGCATTGGGGTCGTCCATCTGCTGCGGGTCGAGCCCGGCCTGGATGCACAGCGCGGCGCTGTCGAGGCCCAGGGCGTCGAGCTGCTTGCGCAGGGCACGGGTCCAGCTGGCGAGGGACGTGGGTTCGGTCATGGCGATTGGCGCTTGCGGTCAACAGGTTGGCGTGTGGGGCTGCTGCCCTGACGTACCGCGTGAGTCAGGATGCATCCATCAATAAACAGAGGATGGAAGCATGGACGGTACTTCTGCAAGTCCCCAGCAGATGAACGCGCAACAGCGTTCCGCGCATATCCGTGAAGTGGTACTGGCCGAAGGCGTGCGCTTGCGCCGGCAGCACCCGTGGTTGCTGCATCAGGACGCCTTGGGCGCGGGCATCCTGGCCTTTGCGCTGCTGGGCATGATCGGCTCGGCGGCGCTCTACATCACCGGGCATATGGCCTGGTGGGTGTGCCTGCTGCTCAACGCCTTCCTCGCTTCGCTGACCCACGAGCTGGAACACGACCTGATCCACAGCATGTACTTTCGCAAACGGCGTGTGCCCCACAACCTGATGATGGGCCTGGTGTGGCTGGCGCGGCCCAGCACCATCAACCCGTGGATCCGCCGCCACCTGCACCTCAACCATCACAAAGTCTCCGGCACCGAGACCGATATGGAAGAGCGCGCCATCACCAACGGCGAGCCTTGGGGCTTGGCGCGTTTGCTGATGGTGGGCGATAACGTGATGTCGGCGTTTATCCGCATGCTGCGCGCCAAGACCTGGGGCCACAAATTCAAGATCCTCAAACGCTCGCTGCTGGTCTACGCACCACTGGCGCTGCTGCATTGGGGCGCGTGGTACATCTTCCTCGGTTTTCATGCGGCCAACGGCGTCGCCAGCCTGTTGGGCGCGCCGGTCGAGTGGTCCGCCGGCACGTTGCAGATGATGCAGGTGATCGACATCGCCGCCGTGGTGATCATCGGCCCCAACGTGCTGCGCACCTTCTGCCTGCACTTTGTCAGCTCCAACATGCACTACTACGGCGATGTGGAGCTGGGCAATGTGATCCAGCAGACCCAAGTGTTGAACCCCTGGTGGATGTGGCCGTTGCAGGCGTTTTGCTTCAACTTCGGCAGCACCCACGGGATTCATCATTTTGTGGTGAAGGAGCCGTTCTACATCCGCCAGATGACCGCCAAAGTGGCGCATAAGGTGATGGCCGAGATGGGCGTGCGGTTCAATGACTTCGGGACGTTTGCGCGGGCCAATCGGCTTGGTTTTCCACCGCCAGCAGCGTTTCGATCAGCGCCTTCGCCGCAGGCGACAGGCGAGCCCCAGCGCGGGTGATCACCCCGCAGCGGCTGTTCAGGCTTTCCAAGGCATGAGGCACGTTGCGCCAGTGCAGCACGTTCAATTCGCCACTGGCCAAGTGGGCGGCGAAGGCTTCCTCGGCGCCCAGGCCGATGGTGTCTGACTGGCGCACGATGACAGCCAGCGCGGCAAACTGCTCCAGCTCGATAGCGGGGGCAAAGTCGATGCGCCCGCTGAGGTTGGCCAGCAGTTTTCGAATGCCTGGTGCGATCAACGGCGTGGCCAGTGGATAGTCGAACAGGTCATTGGTCGACAGGCTGTCCTTGGCCAGCAACGGGTGTCCGGCGCGGCAGAAGAACACGCTGCGCCGAGACGAGAGCGCTTGGGTCTGGAAGTTCGGGTCGGCTTCGAAGTGGCGCACATCGGCGATGAAAAATTCGATCTCTTCACGGCTCAGGCTGCGCCCGAGCCTTTCCCAGTTATCCACCTGCAACACGCTGCGTACCTTGGGGTGGGCGGTGATGAGCCGTGCCATCGCTTGGGGAACCAGGTTGACCGCCGCCACTGCATCGCTGCCGAAGCGCACTTCACCGGCATCCAGCTTGGTCATGCGTGTGACTTCATGGCTGAGCCGGGCGGCGCCTTGAACCAGGCTCAAGGCATGTTGCAAGACCACCTGGCCTTCGGGGGTGGGGCGCAAGTCCTTGTGCGCGCGGTCCACCAGTATGCAGCCGAATTCCTGCTCAAGGCCCTGGATGCTGCGGCTGAAAGCCGGTTGGGTAATGCCCATGGCATCGGCGCCGCGCACAAAACTGCGGTACTCATTCAACGCGATGAAGTAGCGCAGTTGGCGAAGGTCCATTGTGTGCCCGACATCCTGTAGGAGAACCGGGATTTTAAGGGGATTGCTTATTCCGTCAACGAAGCTATAGCGATTTTGCTAGACCTTAAATGCATATCTATAGAGCCGGCGCCGTGCGGTAGGTGGCCGGGCTGAACACGCGCGTCACCACCAGCATCGTCACTGCGGTCACCGTCAGGACCACCCAGGCGCTGGCAAAACTGCCGGTGATTTCGCGCAGCCAGCCGGTCATCCATGGCGAAATCGCGTTGATCAAAAACCCCACGCCCTGCACGAAGGCCGCCAGTTGCCCGGCTTGGCGTGGGTCGCGATGGTGGTCGAGGGTCAGCAGCAGGCTCAGGGCGAAACACGCACCCAGGCCGAAGCCGCACAACGCTACCCACACATGGGGAAACTGCAGCGGCGCCAGCAGCAGCCCGAGGTAGCCCACCGTTTGTGCCAACAGGCTGATCCAGAGCAAGGGGCGGCGGTCGATACCGCGTTGGGCCAGCATCGGCATCAGCAGTGCGGCGAGCACCTGGAAGATGGTCATGAACGCCAGCAACGAACCGCTGGGCAGCACGCCCCAGCCCAGTTGCTGATAGTAGGCCGGCAGCCACGCCACCAGGCTCATGTAGCCGCAATTCACCAGCCCGAAATACACCGCCAGCAGCCAGGCCCGACGATTGCGCAGGCCCTTGAACGCCGGCACCACCTGCGGGGTTTTCGCCGCACCCAAGGGCAGCCATACCCATAGCAGCAAGGCGCCCAGCGCCGGCAACAGCCACACGCCCAAACCTGCCTGCCATTGCTGGAAGTGTGTGGCCACCAATGGGCTGAGCAGCGCTGCCAGCCCACCACCGGCCATCAGCGAGGCCGAATACACGCCCATCGCCACCGGCACACGGTGACGAAATTCGCGTTTGATCATCGCCGGCACCAACGCCTGGATCAGCGCCACCCCGGCACCGCCGAGCAACGCGGTGACCAACAGCGCCGAGCCCTGGCCCATCAGCCAGCGCGCGAGGCACGCCAGCAGAATCATCATCAAGCCCAGGGCGATGCCGCGCCGTTCACCGAGTTGCGCTTCGACGCGCACGCCCACCAGCGCCACCAGCCCCATGCACACCACCGGCAGGCTGGTGAGCAGGGCGCTGCTCTGGAAACTCAGGCCGGTGGCCAAGCGGATTTCACCGAGCAACGGGCTGATGGAACTGAGGATCGGCCGCAGGTTCAGGCCCAGCACCACCAGCAGGCCCCAGCCGGCGAGGGATTTGTTGAGGGTCATGCAGCGCTCTTGCGGTGAGTAAATGAGGCGTGAGTATGGCCAGCGCCACAGGTATTCTGAAATTAAATATAACCATGCCAACCAGTGGTAAAGGGAATGATCATGTTCGATCCCATGTTGCTCAGAAGTTTTGTGGCTGTGGTGGACTGCGCCAACTTCACCCGTGCCGCCGAGCGCCTGCACCTGACCCAATCCACCGTCAGCCAGCAGATCCGCCGCCTGGAAGACGCGGTGGCGTGCCAGTTGCTGGATCGCGACCAACGCCGCGTCGTCGCCACGGCCGAAGGCGAGCGCTTGCTGGCCTATGCGCGGCGCATCCTCGCGCTGCATGAAGAGGCCGCCGATGTGTTGATCAACCAGCAGAGCGACAGCGTGCTACGCCTCGGGGTCCCGGAAGACTTTGCCGCCGAGCGCCTGATGCCGTTGCTCTCGGCCTTCGTGCTGGCGTATCCACGGGTGCGCCTGGAGGTCACCAGCGGTCTGGGCCCGGAGTTGCAGCGCCAATTTCGCAGCGGCGAGTTCGATGTGCTGCTGGTCAAGCAGATGGGCGACAGCGACGACTGCCTGGCCTCGTGGCCCGAGCCGCTGTGTTGGGTCGACAGCCGCAGCACGCCCTCGTTGGGCCGCGATCCATTGCCGCTGGTGGCGTTCCCGGTGGGCGGGCTGTACCGCAATGAAATGCTGCACCACCTGGAAGTAGGCGGCTGGCGCTGGCGTATCGGCTATTCCAGCGCCAGCCTGGCCAGCGTGTGTTCGGCGGTGGCGGCGGGGTTGGGCGTGAGCTTGTTGCCGCGCCGGGTGGTGCAGCCGGGGCATGTGGAATTGGGACCGGACAGCGGTTTGCCAGCGGTACAAGGCGTGCGCCTGGCGTTATATGCGCGCCACGGCCTGAGCGCGGCGGGGCAATGCTTGCAGGCTGAGTTGCTGGATTTGTGCGCGAACAGCCCCATCGAACCATGCCTTCAATGAATACTTTTTATGCCTGAAAAGCATTGAAAAAATGCACCTTGGCGCCAGCCCTTGCAGGCCGTGGCCTGGGCATTTACGTCAGGTTTATTTATTCAATTTAGATCTATGTATAACTTTAAAGATTACTTTAAGAGATAAACGTCTGGCCCCGATGATTCAGCCCTCGACGGCCTTCCACGCAGGCCCGTCGGTTTTTTGTGTCAAAAACCGTAGGGAGTGAATCAATGGGCAATGTCCAGACCGCCGCCAGTGCACACGAGGCGCCATGGCGCCAGGCACCGGGTGGTGAGTTGGTCGACCTTGGCCGGCCGCATCGCGCGCCTTTGGGGCAGCTGCGGACGCAGAAGACGCCGAAGCGTTTTTCCAGCCGCCGCGAAGGGATTCTGCTCGGGTTGCTGGTGCTGGCCCTGCACGGTGCGGTGATCTATTGGGTGAGCCAGAAAGCCACGCCGGTGCTGCCGATTGTGCCGCCGGAAATCCCGCCGATGACCATCGAATTTTCCCAGCCGGCGCCACCCGTGGTGGAACCGCCACCGCCCGCGCCGCCACCCCCGCCGCCGCCGGTGGTCGAGCCGCCGCCACCTGTGGTGGATGAATTGGCCGCCAAGCCGGCGCCGAAAAAGATTCCCAAACCCAAGCCAGTTCCCAAGCCGGTGCCCAAGCCTGTCGCGAAACCGGTTGAGCAACCGCCGGCGCCGCCTGTACCTGCGCCACCCGCGCCGGCACCGGTCGCGCCGCCAGCACCCGCCCCGGTCACCCCGGCTTCGGCCAACGCCGCGTACCTGAAGAATCCGGCGCCGGAGTATCCGTCACTGGCCCAGCGCCGGGGCTGGGAAGGCACGGTGCTGTTGCGGGTGCAGGTATTGGCCAGCGGCAAACCGGGTGAGATCCAGATCCAGAAAAGCAGCGGTCGCCAGCAACTCGACGACGCCGCACTGACCGCCGTGAAGCGTTGGAGCTTCGTGCCGGCCAAGCAGGGCGAAGTGGCCCAGGACGGCTGGGTCAGCGTACCGATCGACTTCAAGATTCACTAACTATTGCGCTGCGGGGTGCTGCACACGCCGCGACTTGTACAGAGGGAACACACCATGGCATTAGCATCTCCACTTGAATCCATTGAAAGCGCGGTCATCTGGCTGTTGGTGGTCTTTTCGGTCGCCACCTGGGGCCTGGCCCTGCTCAAGGGCGTGCAGTTCGGGCGTCTCAAGGCCCAGGATCGCAAGTTCCACAAACAGTTCTGGGCGGCGTCGAGTCTGGATTCGGCCGCTGAACTGGCTGAAACGCAGCCGGGCGCTGCGGCCCGTGTGGCCCAGGCCGGTTACGCCGCGATCCAGGTCGGCGAAACACCCCACGCGGCGGACTTGAGCCAGGCGATCAACCACCAAGACCGTCTCGAACGCGCCCTGCGTCAACAGATCGTACGCGAGCGCCGCTCCCTGGAAACCGGCTTGGCCGTGGTCGCGAGTATCGGCAGCACCTCGCCGTTTATCGGCCTGTTCGGCACCGTGTGGGGGATCATGGAAGCGCTCAAGGGCATCAGCGCCGCCGGTTCTGCCAGCCTGGAAACCGTGGCCGGGCCGATTGGCGCAGCGTTGGTGGCGACTGGCGTCGGTATCGCCGTCGCGGTGCCTGCGGTGCTGGTCTACAACTACTTCCTGCGTCGCCTGAAGCTCACGGCAGCCGATCTTGACGACTTTGCCCACGACTTCTACAGCCTCGCGCAGAAAAACTCCTTCCGCGTACTGCTGCACCCGGCGCTGAACAAAGCCAATGCCGGCAACCCGCAAAAAGTGAAGGAGGCGTCCTGAGATGGCCTTCTCCACGCAAGACAGCGATGAGGTGCTGAGCGAGATCAACGTTACGCCGCTGGTGGACGTGATGCTGGTGCTGCTGGTGGTGTTTATCGTCACCGCGCCGCTGCTGACCAACGCGATTCCGATCAACCTGCCCAAGACCGAGGCCGTGGCCCCGGTCGAGCAAAAAGACCCGCTGGTGGTCAGCATCGACGGTGCCGGCAAGCTGTTTATCAACAAGGACGAAATCCAGCCGGACCTGCTGGAATTCAACCTGCAGGCGGCCAAGGCCAAGGATCCCGATGTGCGGGTACAACTGCAGGCGGATGACGGAGTGAACTACGGCGAAGTGGCGCGAGCCATGGCGTCTATCGAACGCGCGGGGATAACCAAGCTGTCGGTGATTACCGCCCGTTGATTGCAAAAGCCTCGACAATTTTTTGGCCGTCTCCTTGGCAGGGTGCGGCCTTTTTTTTGCCTCGATTTCAGCAATACCACAGATTCAGAGTGAACCAACCCCAGCGATTTGCGGATACCGGATTTCAACTTCACGCTGAAACTTTCCAGCGCTTTCTTTAAGCCAGCCAATCAACCGAGCAATATCAGGTTCCGATTGCCGTCCGTTGCGACAAATAACGTAGTACGCCGCCGGCGACATCATCACCGGCCCGCCGAGTGTGACCAACGCGCCCTCTTCCAACTGGTCATACACTAACGCTGTCCTGGCCAGTGCAATCCCGCCACCCTTAACCGCCAGGCTGATTGCCAGGCTGGAGTCCGGAAAGCGTGGCCCATGGTGATAAGGCGCAGCCGCCAGGCCCTGAAACGCAAACCAGCTTTCCCACCCCGGACACACCTGATCGTCCACGCGGTGAATGAGTGGATACTGCGCGATATCAGTCAGCGGAATATCGCCATTGGCACGTTGAAATTCTGGCGAGCACACCGGGAACACGGCATCTCGCATCAGCAGTTCGGCATGATGATCCGGATAGTCGCCGTACCCCATCACAATCGCGACATCGAACTGATGAGCGCCGAGATTGGCGCTGTTCATGTCCGCACTGGTTAATACCAGGTCGAGGTTGAATGAAGCATCGGTGTGGGAACCATGCATTCTGGGGATTAGCCAGGTGGAACACAGAGAAGACGTGCACGAGAGGTAAAGCGGCTGGGACTTGCTCGGATTAAGTGTGTGCAAAGCCGCCTCAAGGGCTTGGAAAAAACCATCTGCAACCGGCAACAAAACGTGCCCCGCTGCCGTGAGGTTCACGCCCCGAGAGTGGCGCTCAAACAACTGCACGCCCCACCACTCCTCAAGCCCCGCAATTTGATGGCTTATCGCACTGGCGGTCAGATTCAACTGCGAGGCGGCGCGCGCAAAACTTCCCGTCTGTGCAGCACTGACAAAGGCTTGCAGCATGGGAGTAGGTGGCGGACGTTGGCCCATCAGGTGCTCACTTTGATCAAGATGATCCCGCAAACAATGACGGACGCCGAAAGCATCCGCCGCCAGCCGAACTGCTCGTGAAAAAACAGCGCGGCAATGATGGCGCCGATAATAACACTGGTTTCCCGCAGCGCTGAGACCTTGGCCACCGCGTCCAGCGACAGCGCAAACAGCACCAGGCCGTAGGAAGTGAGGTACAAAACGCCGCCCATGACGCCGACCTTCCAATGGTTGCGAATGGCCTCTGCGAATGCCACACGCTTTTTGATAACCGCCAGCGCCGGAATCGGAATGCTCTGGAATACCGTCAGATAGAGAATGTATTGCAGTACCGTCTCACTGGCTCTTACACCCTTGGCATCCACCACTGTGTAGGACGCGATGAACGCACCCGCACACACCGCCATCACGATCGGTTTGAGCATACGCGCGGTCATCTTGCGCACGAATGTCAGGCTGATAATGCCGGCACAGATCAGGAACACGCCTGCCATTGCGTAGGGCGATAGCTGCTCATGGAGCAGAAAGTAGGAAAACAGCGCAACTAAAACCGGTGGCACCCCGCGCATGACCGGGTAGACCTGCCCGAAGTCGCCGGTCTCATACGCCTTGATCAGAAACAATCGATAGGCCGTGTTGAGCACCACGGAAACCAGCACATAGCCCCACACCTGCGGGCTTGGCGCATTCACCAGCGGCAGCGCCCCCAGGCAGATCAGCAGCGCCGTACCATCGACCATGGCCAAGGTCATGAAGCGACTGCTCCCCCCCCGGACGACCGCGTTCCAGGTGGCATGCATGAAAGCGGAGATCAAAACGAGGGTGATCGCGATGTCGGAGTTGTCCATGGGGCTCGGGCGGTCGGGGAAATGAAGGCGGCTATTTAACGCAGCCAAGTGTGATGGCCAGAAGCGAAAGCTCGTCAGTGCTGCCATTAAAATCCGTAATGGTTTGTAAAGGGCCAGCAAG
This sequence comes from Pseudomonas sp. SR18, assembly GCF_023701505.1. Taxonomy (NCBI): domain Bacteria; kingdom Pseudomonadati; phylum Pseudomonadota; class Gammaproteobacteria; order Pseudomonadales; family Pseudomonadaceae; genus Pseudomonas; species Pseudomonas sp. SR18. Next base: position 109,177 of record NZ_JAMQAU010000013.1, read on the forward strand.
TCATATCCCTTTAAATTGCAGGACGTTTCCGAGACAATCCCCGCCGCCTTGTGGCTGTTGGAATGGATGGCTAGTCTTCGGCCCGTCGCTGGTTTTCAGTGATCGGGTTTAGCAGCCTGAGTTCAATAGGCACACGGTTCACTTCCGCGTTTATGGCGGCTGTGCGTGGGGCACCCTCGGGTGCGCTGGTGTTCCTATTGGCCAGTCTGCTAACCCGCGTACAGCTGCCACTTATCGTTTAGCAGCGTTAGTGGTCGCTCCCATGTTCAATAGGAGTTACACCATGACCAAAGCACTTCCCGATCCACCCCTCGATTGTCTCGTCGCCAACGAAAATCTCAGTTTCGAAGACGCCCAACTTTATATCGCTCACCTGATCCACAGCGCCTCGGCCACCGTATGGGACTGCTGTGAGCACCTGCAGCCGCACGACCGCGCGAAAATCCATGCGGTGTGGCATTTGCTGGAAATGGCCAAGACGGTGGTAGATCGCACCATCGACTGTATGCCTCGGACCCGTCACGCGAGCTGAAAACCACTGCAATTCCAATGTGAAATCCGATCAATGTGGGAGGGGGCTTGCCCCCGATGGCGGTGTATCAGTCAGCTTATCTGTAGCTGACCCACTGCAATCGGGGGGCAAGCCCCCTCCCACATTTGGATCTGCAGGGATAATGGATTTTTGGTTATTAATAAATAGCTTCTTATTCCTTAACGAATATAAACCCCGTCCCTATACTGTCCTACAACGTTAAACGCTGCAGGAGGGCACACCCATGCACAGCGAGTCGATTCGTTATCTGATCGTGCCGGGCTGGCAAGGATCGCCAGAAGATCATTGGCAAACCCATTGGCAAAACAGCTTGCCCAACAGTGCGCGGGTGGAGCAGGCCGACTGGTTCACCCCGCGTCGCGAAGACTGGGTGGCTGCGCTCGCCGAGGCCATCGCCGCCGACAGTACGCCGGTGATTCTGATCGCCCATAGCCTGGGCTGCATCACCGTGGCCCATTGGGCTGCCGCCGCGCCGTTGCAGTACCTGCGGCAGGTGCGCGGAGCGTTGCTGGTGGCGCCGGCCGATGTCGAACGCCCGGCCTGCTCTGCGGCCCTGCGCAACTTCGCGCCCATCCCGACCGATCTGCTGCCGTTTCCCAGCCAAGTGGTTGGCTCCGACAACGACAGTGCCGTCAGCGCCCCGCGTGCGCTGGAACTGGCGCGTAATTGGGGCGCCGAAGCCGGCATCCTCTCCGGCGCTGGCCACATCAATGTGAAGTCCGGTCACCAGCGCTGGGAGCAGGGTTTCGCCTACCTCTATCGCCTGCAAAACCGCCTTGAGCACCACGCCCGGCGTAGCGCATAAATTTTTTCAACGCCCCGTCCCTGAGTGGATTGGGGCGGGAGCCTGCCATGAGTCATGAAACCTTCGGCCAGCCCTTGCTGACCTTCCCCGACGCCGAAAAGAGCCCGCTGAGCATTCGTGCCAAGGCGCTGGTGTTTGTCGACCCGCGTTCGCGGCAACTGCGCGAAGACTTGGAAAACCTCGCCCCCCGAGCCTTGCCGGTGTTGATCCGTGGCGAGACCGGCAGCGGTAAAGAACTGCTGGCGCGGCATATCCACCGTGGCAGCGACCGCACCGGGCTGTTTGTCTCGGTCAACTGCGGCGCGATCAGCCCGACTTACGCCGATGCCGAGTTGTTTGGCTACGCCGCCGGCGCCCACAGTGGAGCCGCCAGCAGCCGGGCCGGTTGGTTTGGTTCGGCCAATGGCGGCACCTTGTACCTGGATGAGATCGGCGACTTGCCGCTGCCGATCCAGGTCAAATTGCTCGCTGCCCTGGAAAACCACGAAGTCACCCGCGTCGGCGCCCATCAGCCGAGCCCGGTGGACGTGCGCCTGGTGGCCGCCACCAGTATCGACCTGGCCCAGGCCGTGGCGGCGGGCAAGTTTCATGAACGGCTGTTCCATTACTTGAGCGAAGGCCGGCTCGACTTGCCGGCGCTGCGCGAGCGGGTCGGCGACATCCTTTCATTGGCCGAGTACTTCCTCGGCATCTACAGCCAGCGCCTGGACCTGCCAGTGCCGCTGATCAGCGATGCGGCCCAGCGCGTCCTCGAACACCACAGCTGGCCGGGCAACACCCGGGAACTTGAGAACGTCATTCACTTTGCCCTGCTGGTCAGCAGCGGCGACGAAATTTTGCCCGAGCATTTGAACCTGCCGGCGGCGGGCTCACCGTTGGAGCAACTGCAGCGGATTTTCAACAGTGCCAGTCCTGCCGAGCAGGAATCATTGCGAAAATTCCTACATGAGCAAAATGGAATATCAACGTGAATAAAAGATATTGTTCGGGAATAAAAAAACTAGGTATTGTCCGTTTCACGCCGCGATAGCACTTCGCTGGCACACCACATAACAACGGTCGTCACCGACGCCCCGGAATTCCGATAAGGACACTGCATGAAAAAGGTTCTGTTGTTTACCGCTCTGGCGGCTGCCCTGACTGCCGGCTTCGCCCAGGCCAACGAGAAACTGGTGGTGGCCGCCACCCCGATCCCGCACGCCGAGATCCTGGAGCTGATCAAGCCAACCCTGAAGAAGGAAGGCGTGGACCTGGAAATCAAAGTGTTCACCGACTACGTGCAGCCGAACGTGCAAGTCGCTGAGAAACGCCTGGATGCGAACTACTTCCAGACCCTGCCGTACCTGGAAAACTTCAACAAGGGCAAGGGCACCAACCTGGTCACCGTGGTCGGCGTGCACGTTGAACCCTTTGGCGGTTACTCGAAAAAGATCAAGAAAATTGAAGACCTGAAAGATGGCGCCACGGTTGCCATCCCGAACGAAGGCTCCAACAGCGGCCGCGCCCTGTTGCTGCTGCAAAAGAACGGCGTGATCACCCTGAAAGACCCGACCAACGCTCTGGCCACGCCCAAAGACATTGCCAGCAACCCGAAACACCTGAAATTCAAAGAATTGGAATCGGCCCTGCTGCCACGCGTACTGGACCAGGTTGACCTGGCCTTGATCAACACCAACTACGCCCTGGAAGCCAAGCTGAACCCGGCCAAGGACGCACTGATCCTGGAAAGCTCCGACTCGCCTTACGTGAACTACCTTGTGGCTCGCCCGGACAACAAGGACAGCGATGCAATCCAGAAACTGTCCAAGGCCCTGACCAGCCCGGAAGTCAAAGCCTTCATCGAGAAGAAGTACAGCGGCGCGGTCGTGCCGGCGTTCTGATGTAAGTAAAAACCCCCTTCAAGGTTTCAACGCCGATGGCTTGTAGAGCGTCGGCGTTTTTTTATGCCTGACAGTTGGAATGCAATCCAATTGCCCAACCCGCGAATCCCGCGGTTAGGTTTTTGCGTGATATCAATATGCTATTTTGGTATTTAAACTTTGCTTTTTATACCTTTAAAGTTCGCGCTAGCCGACGTTACCCACGTCGGAATGGACGGCGCTCGCGGCATTACCCATGCGGCGATATGGACTCACGATGACCTTCGATTTCGCATTTATTCTCAGCACCTTGCCGGCGTTTTTGAAAGCCGTGGGGGTGACGCTGCAAGTCGGCCTGATTGCCATTGCCACCTCGCTGCTGGTGGCACTGATCAACGCCGCGCTGCTGGTGTTTCGCACGCCCTACCTGTCGCGCCTGGTGGCGCTGTACGTGGAGCTGGCGCGTAACACGCCGCTGCTGATCCAACTGTTTTTTGTTTACTTCGCGCTGCCGGCACTGGGCTTCAATATCTCCGGGTTCTGGGCGGCGATCATCACCATGACGTTCCTGGGCGGCGCCTACCTCACCGAGGTGCTGCGCGCCGGTGTGGAAGCGGTGCCGCTGGCGCAGATCGAGTCGGGCAAGTCCATCGGCCTGTCCGACTGGCAGTTGCTGCGCCATGTGATCCTGCCCCAGGCCGGCATCCTCAGCCTGCCGGCGCTGTTCGCCAATTTCATCTTCCTGCTCAAGGAGACCACCGTGGTCTCCGCCGTGGCGGTGCCGGAGATTCTCTACACCACCAAGAGCTACATCGCGCTCTACTACAAAACCTACGAAATGCTCGCCGTGCTGACGCTGATTTGCGTGCTGTTGTTTTTGCCGCTGTCGCTGTTGCTCAGCCGCCTGGAAAGGAGGCTCCAGCATGGCCAGTTCGGGTCTTGAGTTGTTGTGGGTGTCGTTGCCGCAATTGGGCAAGGGCGCTGCACAAACCCTGTCGATCTCGTTTTTGAGCATTGCCTTCAGCACCATCGGCGGCGTGTTGTATGGCGTGCTGCGCACGTTGAATAACAAGCTGATCAACGCAGTGCTGCGGGTGTACCTGGAGTTGTTCCGGGCGATCCCGGTGCTGGTATGGCTGTACTTGCTGTTTTTTGGCCTGCCGATTTTCTTCGGCTTGAGCATCCCGAGCTTCTGGTGCGCGGTGCTGGTGCTGTCGCTGTGGGGCGCCAGCGAGGTGGGCGAGGTGGTGCGCGGCGCCTTGCATTCGCTGCCCCGTGGCCAGCGAGAAGCGGGCTTGTCGATTGGCCTGTCGGACCCGCAGCTGTACGGCTACGTGCTGCTGCCCCAGGCCCTCAAGCGCATGACTCCGCCGACCATCAACGTCTACACGCGCATCATCAAGACCAGCTCCCTGGCGGTGCTGATCGGTGTGGTGGACGTGATCAAAGTCGGCCAGCAAATCATCGAACGCACCTACGAGTCGGTCCTGATCTACGGCGTGCTGTTCCTGTTTTTCTTCTTTATCTGCTACCCGTTGTCGGCCGCCTCCAAGGTGCTGGAACGGCGCTGGGCCCAAGCATGAGCGCATTGATCGAGTTTCAGGGTTTCAACAAATTTTTCGGCGAGACGCAGGTGCTCAAGGGCATCGACCTGGGTGTGCAAAGCGGCGAAGTGGTGGTGATCCTCGGCCCCAGCGGCTGCGGCAAAAGCACCTTGCTGCGTTGCCTCAATGGGCTGGAAGTGGCCCACAGCGGCAGTCTGCGGTTTGCAGGTCGCGAGCTGCTGGGCAAAAACACCGACTGGCGCCAGGTGCGCCAGGACATCGGCATGGTGTTCCAGAGCTACCACTTGTTCCCGCACATGAGCGTGCTCGACAACATCCTGCTCGGCCCGCTCAAAGTGCAAAAACGCGACCCCCGCGAAGCCCGCGAGCAGGCCGAAAAGCTGTTGGAACGTGTCGGTCTGGCCGACAAACGCGATGCTTTCCCGCGCCAGCTCTCCGGTGGCCAGCAGCAACGTATCGCCATCGTCCGTTCGCTGTGCATGAACCCCCAGGTCATGCTGTTTGACGAAGTCACCGCCGCCCTTGACCCGGAAATGGTCAAGGAAGTGCTGGAAGTGATCCAGGGGCTGGCCCGCGATGGCATGACCCTGCTGATCGTCACCCATGAAATGGCCTTCGCCCGCGCCGTCGCCGACCGCGTGGTGTTTATGGAGGCCGGTCGCATCCTCGAACACAACACCCCCGAGGCATTCTTTACGAACCCGCAAACCGCACGCGCGCAGCAGTTCCTGGAGAAGTTCTCCTTTGTTTCAACACTGCCCAAGAAAACCAAGGAACTGGAACTGATATGAAAAAACTACTGTTGCCACTGTTGGCCGTCGCCTTGCTGGCCGGCTGCGATAAAAAGGCCGAAGAGCCGGAAAAACCTGCGGCCGTCAGCTACATCGACAAAATCAAGGCGCGGGACAAGCTGATCGTTGGGGTCTTTACCGACAAACCACCGTTTGGCTTTGTGAACGAAGCGGGCCGTTACGTTGGCTTCGATACCGACATCGGCCGTCAATTCGCCAAGGACCTGCTGGGCGATGAGAACAAAGTCGAATTCGTCGCCGTGGAACCGGCCAGCCGTATTCCGTTCCTGCAAAGCGACAAGGTCGACCTGATCCTCGCCAACATGACCGTGACGCCGGAACGCAAGGAAGCAGTGGACTTCACCAACCCCAACCTGAAAGTCGCGGTACAGGCCCTGGTGCCTAACGACAGCGCGATCAAAAGCCTGGATGACCTGGCCAGCCGCACCACCATCGTCACCACTGGCACCACCGCCGATATCTGGCTGACCAAAAACCACCCGGACTGGAAACTGCTCAAGTTCGAGAAAAACTCCGAGTCGCTGCAAGCACTGTCGGCTGGCCGTGGCGATGCCTACGCCCAAGACAACCTGGTGCTGTTCAGCTGGGCCAAGCAGAACCCTGGCTATCGTGTGCTGGAAGAGAAGTTAGGTGATGAAGCGCCGATTGCGCCGGCGGTGAAGAAGGGCAATGTCGAACTGCGCGACTGGGTGAACGCCGAGTTGGCCAAGCTGGGTGAAGAGAAGTTTTTGCTCAAGCTGTATGACCAATATGTGCGTAAAGAACTGAGCGATGAGACCAAGCCGGAGAGCGTGATTGTTGAAGGCGGGAAGTGGCAGGGCTGATTCTTCATTGATGCTACTGGCCTCATCGGGGGCAAGTCGAATCGTCGCACCGCCCCTCCCACAGTGGGTTGGGTTCACAGATTCTGATGTGTGAATACAGTCAAATGTGGGAGGGGGCTTGCCCCCGATGAGCATAGGTATCTACACAACTCTTAAAGGCTGACACATGACCCTGTGGTGAGCGGGCTTGTCCCGCGCTGGGCTGCGAAGCGGCCCCAATTCAGGCACCGCGTTTTTTCAGTCATAACCCATTGGCCGGTTTTGGGGCTGCTTCGCAGCCCAGCGCGGGACAAGCCCGCTCACCACAACAGCCCAGTTGTCATAGATTCAGCATCCCCAGGAAGTTGTGTAGATACCCATGCCCCGATGAGGCCAGTGAAATCACCTCAAAACGTGCTGGCCCATGCAGATAAGGAACCCTGAACTAAGCTCACAGTCGCATACACACTGGCACATCGCATCGCGCACAAGGAGTCTGCATGGGCGGTCGTATTTCCACTTGTATTGTCGGCCTGGGTTTAGTGGTGTTGCTGAGCGCTTGCGGCCAGGAAAAGGCCGAACCCAAGCAGCATTCCCGGGTCTTTGTGCAAACCGTGCAGTCGGCGGATTTTGCCGCGGCGGTCACACTGACCGGGGATATCCAGGCCCGTGTGCAAACCGACCTGTCCTTTCGCGTCGGCGGCAAGATCATCCAGCGCATGGTGGATGTGGGTGACCGCGTGACCGCCCGGCAAGTGCTGGCCAAGCTCGATCCCAAGGATTTGCAGACCAGCGTCGATTCCGCCCAGGCCCAGGTCGTGGCGGAGCAGGCGCGGGTCAAGCAGACGGCGGCAGCCTTTGTGCGCCAGGAAAAACTGCTGCCAAAGGGCTACACCAGCCGCAGCGAATACGATGCCGCCCAGGCCGCGCTGCGCAGCAGCCAAAGCGCCCTGGCCGCTGCCCAGGCTCAACTGGCCAATGCCCGCGAGCAACTGGGCTACACCTCGCTGATCGCTGAAACGCCCGGTGTGATCACCGCTCGCCAAGCGGAAGTCGGCCAGGTGGTGCAGGCCACTGTGCCAATTTTCAGCCTGGCCAGCGACGGCGAGCGTGATGCGGTGTTCAACGTTTACGAATCCCTGCTGGTGGAGCCGCCGCCCGATGCGCCGATCACCGTCAGCCTGTTGGATAACCCGAGTATCAAGGCCCAGGGCAAAGTCCGTGAAGTCACGCCTGCCGTGGCGGCCAACACCGGCACGGTGCAGGTGAAGATTGCGCTGCAATCGCTGCCCAAAGGAATGCAGCTCGGTTCGGTGGTCAGCGCCACCGCCAATGGGCAGGCCAAGCGGAGCGTAGAGCTGCCGTGGTCGGCGTTGACCAAAGACTTGAGTGAACCCGCGGTGTGGCTGATCGATGGCGACGGCAAGGCGCAACTGCACAAGGTCACGGTGGCCCGTTACCTCACCGGCAAGGTCATCATCGGCGATGGCCTTACAGGCGGTGAAAAAGTCGTGGTAGCCGGTGGGCAATTGCTGCACCCCGGCATGCTGGTCGAGATTGCCCAGCAGGGAGCCCAGCCATGAAGCGTCTGACGCTAGCCCTCGCCGCCAGCCTGCTGCTGGCGGCCTGCTCCAAGGAAGAGGCGCCGCCCGAGCCCGTGCGCCCGGTGCTGTCCATGGAAGTGAAGGCCGAAGACCAGGAAACCCTCGGTCGCTTCGCCGGCACCATCCAGGCGCGCTATGAAAGCAATCTGGGCTTTCGCGTGCCGGGACGTATTGCCCGCCGCGCCGTGGATGTGGGGGCTGAAGTGGAGAAGGGCGCCTTGCTCGCTGTGCTCGACCCCACGGATCAGCAAAACCAATTGCGCGCCGCCCAAGGCGACCTCGCTCGCGTCCAGGCGCAATTCATCAATGCCCAGGCCAACGCTCGTCGCCAGCAGGAATTGTTCAACCGTGGCGTCGGCGCCCAGGCGCAACTGGATATCGCCCAGACCGACCTGAAAACCACCCAGGCCTCACTCGACCAAGCCAAGGCTTCGGTCAACCAGGCCAAGGATCAGCTCAACTACGCCGAGTTGCGCACCGACCACGCGGGCATCGTCACCGCCTGGAACGCCGAGGCTGGCCAGGTGGTCAGCGCCGGCCAGCAAGTGGTGACCCTGGCGCGCCCGGACATCAAGGAAGCGGTCATCGACCTGCCCGCCGGCCTCGCCGAGCGCCTGCCACCTGACGTGGTGTTCCTGGTCGCCAGCCAGTTGGACCCCAGCGTCAACACCACCGCCATCGTGCGCGAGATCGAACCCCAGGCCCAAAGCGCCACCCGTACCCGTCGCGCCCGGCTGACCCTGAGCGATACGCCCGCCGCATTCCGCCTGGGCACCGCCATCAGCGTGACCTTGAGCACGGCCATCGCGCCGCGCCTGGAATTGCCCCTCAGCGCCCTGCAAGACGTCGACGGCAAGACCCGTCTCTGGATCCTCGACACCCAAAGCCAGACCGTGCAACCGCGTGATGTCAGTGTCGTCAGCCGGGACAGCCACAGCGCGGTGCTCAACGGCGGCGTCAAACCCGGCGAACGTGTCGTCACCGCTGGCGTGAACAGCCTGAAGCCCGGGCAAAAAGTCAAAATCGACGAGGACAGCCCGCGATGAAAGGGAGCTTCAACTTATCCGACTGGGCCCTCAAGCATCAGTCCTTCGTGTGGTACCTGATGTTCGTCGCGCTGTTGATGGGCGTGTTCTCCTACATGAACCTGGGGCGTGAGGAAGACCCGTCTTTCACCATCAAGACCATGGTGATCCAGACCCGCTGGCCAGGCGCGACCCAGGAAGAAACCCTCAAGCAGGTCACCGACCGCATCGAGAAAAAACTCGAAGAACTCGACTCCCTCGACTACGTGAAAAGCTACACGCGGCCGGGCGAGTCCACGGTGTTTGTATTTCTCAAGGACACCACCAGCGCCAAGGCCATCCCGGAAATCTGGTACCAGGTGCGCAAGAAGATCGACGACATTCGCGGCACCTTCCCCCAGGGTTTGCAGGGGCCGTCGTTCAACGACGAGTTTGGCGATGTATTCGGCTCGGTCTACGCCTTTACCGGCGACGGCCTGTCCATGCGCCAGTTACGCGACTATGTGGAGCAGGTGCGCGCCGAGATCCGTTCGGTGCCGGGGCTGGGCAAGGTCGAGATGATCGGCCAGCAGGACGAAGTGATTTACCTGAATTTCTCCACGCGCAAACTGGCCGCCCTGGGCGTCGACCAGCGCCAGGTGGTGCAGAGCCTGCAATCGCAGAACGCCGTGACCCCGGCGGGCGTGATCGAGGCAGGGCCGGAGCGGATTTCGGTGCGCACGTCGGGGCAGTTCGCCTCGGAAAAGGACCTGGCCAACGTCAATCTGCGGCTCAATGACCGTTTCTATCGCCTGGCGGACATCGCCGAGATCAGCCGCGGCTACGTCGACCCGGCGCGGCCGATGTTCCGGTTCAACGGCAAACCGGCGATTGGCCTGGCCATCGCCATGCAGAAGGGCGGCAATATCCAGTCGTTCGGCAAGGCCCTGCACACCCGCATGGACGAACTGACCGCCGACCTGCCGGTGGGCGTCGGGGTGCACAAAGTCTCCGACCAGGCCGAAGTGGTGGAAGAGGCCGTCGGCGGCTTTACCAGCGCGTTGTTTGAAGCCGTGATTATTGTGCTGGTGGTGAGCTTTATCAGCCTCGGCATGCGCGCCGGGTTGGTGGTGGCGTGTTCGATTCCGCTGGTCTTGGCGCTGGTGTTCGTGTTCATGGAATACAGCGGCATTACCATGCAGCGGGTGTCGCTGGGCGCGTTGATCATCGCCCTCGGCCTGTTGGTGGACGATGCGATGATCACCGTGGAGATGATGATCACGCGCCTGGAAAAGGGCGAAACCAAGGAACAGGCCGCGACCTACGCCTATACCTCGACGGCGTTCCCGATGCTCACCGGTACCTTGGTGACCGTCGCCGGTTTCGTGCCGATTGGCCTCAACGCCAGTTCGGCTGGCGAGTACACCTTCACCCTGTTTGCGGTGATTGCCGTGGCGATGCTGGTGTCGTGGGTGGTGGCGGTGCTGTTTGCGCCGGTGATCGGTGTGCATATCCTCAGCGCCAAGGTCAAACCCCACGACGCCGAGCCTGGGCGCATCGGGCGCGCCTTCAACGGCGGCATGCTCTGGGCCATGCGCAACCGCTGGTGGGCCATCGGCATTACCGTGGGCTTGTTCGTCGCTTCGGTGTTCTCGATGCAGTTCGTACAGAACCAGTTTTTCCCGTCGTCGGACCGTCCGGAAATCCTCGTCGACCTCAACCTGCCGCAAAACGCCTCGATCAACGAGACGCGCAAGGCCGTTGACCGCCTGGAAGCGATCATCAAGGACGACCCCGACATCGCACGCTGGAGCACCTATATCGGCCAGGGCGCGATTCGGTTCTATCTGCCCCTCGACCAGCAGTTGGAAAACCCGTACTACGCGCAGTTGGTGATCGTCAGCAAAGGCCTGGAAGAACGCGGCGAGCTGATTGCGCGCCTGCAAAAACGCCTGCGTGATGACTTTGTCGGCATCGGCAGCTTCGTGCAGCCCCTGGAAATGGGCCCGCCGGTGGGGCGTCCAATCCAGTATCGCGTATCCGGCAAAGACACCGACCAGGTGCGCAAGCACGCCATCGAACTGGCGACGCTGCTGGATAAAAACGCCCATTTGGGCGAGATCATCTACGACTGGAACGAGCCCGGCAAAGTGCTGCGCATCGACATCGCCCAGGACAAGGCAAGGCAACTGGGGCTGTCGTCGGAAGACGTGGCCCAACTGATGAACAGCGTGGTCAGCGGCGCGTCGGTGACCCAGGTGCACGACGATATCTACCTGATCAACGTGGTCGGCCGTGCTGAAGACGCCGAACGCGGCACCCCGGAAACCTTGCAGAACCTGCAGATCGTCACGCCCAACGGCACCTCGATCCCGCTGCTGGCGTTCGCCACCGTGCGTTACGAACTGGAGCAGCCGCTGGTGTGGCGTCGCGACCGCAAGCCGACCATCACCATCAAGGCCTCGGTGCGTGACGAGATGCAGCCGACGGATCTGGTCAAGCAGCTCAAGCCCGAGATCGATAAATTCAGCGCCGGTTTGCCGGTGGGTTACAAGGTCGCCACGGGCGGTACCGTGGAAGAAAGCGGCAAGGCCCAAGGCCCGATCGCCAGCGTGGTGCCGTTGATGCTGTTCCTGATGGCGACCTTCCTGATGATCCAGCTGCACAGCGTGCAGAAGATGTTCCTGGTGGCCAGCGTGGCGCCGTTGGGCCTGATCGGCGTGGTGCTGGCGTTGATCCCCACGGGTACGCCCATGGGCTTTGTGGCGATCCTGGGCATCTTGGCGCTGATCGGCATCATCATTCGCAACTCGGTGATCCTGGTGACGCAGATCCACGAATACGAAGTGGCCGGCTACACGCCGTGGGATGCGGTGGTGGAAGCCACCGAGCACCGGCGTCGCCCGATTTTGCTCACGGCGGCAGCGGCCAGCCTGGGAATGATCCCGATTGCGCGTGAGGTGTTCTGGGGGCCGATGGCGTACGCGATGATTGGCGGGATTATCATCGCAACGTTGCTGACGCTGCTGTTTTTGCCGGCGCTGTATGTGGCCTGGTACAAGATCCGCGAGCCCAAGCAGGAGCAACGCGTTTAACGGGCGGAGTGCGGTCAAAAATGTGGGAGGGGGCTTGCCCCCGATAGCAGTGTGTCAGTCAAATTGTTCTAACTGACCCACCGCCATCGGGGGCAAGCCCCCTCCCACATTTGGAATGTATTGCCAGGCAGCTATTCAGGTTTTGCGCCATACGCTGGCCAGCCAAGGCTGCTGTTCCCGTGGCAAACCGGCCGGGCGATAGTAGTGCTCCAACTCCACAAACCCCGCCGTCGTCAGCAAACCTTGCCACGCCGCCAAGTCGTGATACGACCCATACCGCGGCCCGTTCCAGCCTTCCTGGTTCTCACCCCGTGGATTGGAGCTGAACAGCACGCCCCCAGGCTTCAATGCGCTATACAACTGCTTGAGCACACGCGGCAGTTCCTGCTTGGGGATATGAAACAGCACTGCATTGGCAAAGATCCCGTCGAAGCGCTCATTGGGTAAATCCAGCTTGAGAAAATCTTGCTGCAACACCTCGCAGCCGCTGTCTTCACGCGCCATCTGCGCAAACCGCTCCGAGCCGTCCAGCCCGACGGCGATGTGGCCCATGCGGGTAAAGGTCTGCAAATCCCGCCCCGGCCCGCAGCCGAAATCCAGCACGGTGAACGGCGCCGCGCCTTGGATATGCCGCAGCAGCGCGTCGATGTTCTGGCTGACATCGTGGTCGCGGGTGCCTTCACGGAAATCCTCGGCCACTTTGTTGTAGTGGCCGAGGGTGGTGGACGTGATCTGGTTGAGGTCGTCGGGCTTGAGGGTCATGACGGGGAATACCGGGCGCTGAGATGGCCCGACTATACCTCACCTCTTGTTCAGCACCCGCGCCAGGCGATCGCCGCCCAGTTGAATCACCGCCACCAGCACCACCAGCAGCACAATCACGGTGAGCATGATCTGCGTGTCAAAACGCTGATAGCCGTAGCGGTAGGCAATGTCGCCCAAGCCGCCTGCACCAATCGCGCCGGCCATGGCGGACGAGTTGATCATGGTCACCAGCGTAATTGTAAAGCCGCCGACAATCCCCGGCAGCGCTTCCGGCAACAGCACGTGCCAGATGATGTGCCAGCGACGGCAGCCCATGGCTTGTGCGGCTTCGATCAGACCGTGGTCGACCTCGCGCAGGCTCACCTCGGCGATCCGCGCAAAGAACGGCGTGGCAGCGATGGTCAGCGGCACAACGGCGGCCCATACGCCGTAGGTGGTACCGACGATCAGCCGGGTGAACGGGATCAAGGCCACCATCAGAATCAAAAACGGAATCGAGCGGAACAGATTGACGAAGGCTCCGAGTACTCGGTTCAGCGTCGGCGCCTGGTAGATGCCGCCCTTGTCGCTGGTCACCAGAAACACCGCCAGTGGAATCCCCACCAGCAACGCGATCAGCGACGACACGCCGACCATCAACAAGGTGTCGATGGCGCCCTGCAATAAACGATCAAACCACATAGCCCAGCACCTCCGCCTGTTGTGCCCAATTCGCGGCGCGGTTGCGCAGTTCTTCGGCGCTGTGGGGGGCGCCATTCACCGCCAGCAGCAATTGCCCCAAGGCATGGCCCTGGATGCGTTCCACGCCGCCTTGCAACAAGCGCACGCGCCCGCCGAGGGCGCTGAACAGCGCCGCCAGGTCCGGTTCATCGCTGGCACTGCCGGTGAACTGCAAGCGCAGCACCACGGCGGCGTCCGTGGACGAAGGCGTGCTCTGCAAACGGCTTTGCAGTTCTTCCGGCAGCCCGTGTTGCAACGGCGCCAGCAGGGTTTTGCTGACCTCATGCCGAGGGTTGCCAAACACTTCCCACACCGGGCCTTGCTCGACGATACGCCCGTGTTCCAGCACCACCACGCGGTCGCAGATGTCGCGGATCACCGCCATTTCGTGGGTGATCAATACGATGGTCAGGCCCAGGCGCTGGTTGATTTCGCGCAGCAGGCCGAGGATCGATTGCGTGGTCTCCGGGTCCAGCGCCGAGGTGGCCTCGTCGCACAGCAGAATCTGTGGGTCATGCACCAGTGAACGGGCGATGCCCACGCGCTGTTTCTGCCCGCCGGACAGCTGCGCCGGGTAGGCCTTGTGCTTGTCCTGCAAGCCCACCAGCTCCAGCAGTTCGCGCACCTTCTGCTCACGCTGGGGCTTGGGCACGCCGGCGACTTTGAGCGGCAGCTCGACGTTCTGCCACACGGTCTTGGCCGACATCAAGTTGAAGTGCTGGAAGATCATGCCGATGCGCCGACGCAGCGCCACCAGGCGGTCTTCGTCGAAGTCGCCGATGTCCACCTGATCGATCAGTACGCGCCCGCTGCTCGGTTGTTCCAGGCGGTTGATGGTGCGGATCAACGAGGATTTACCGGCGCCGCTGCGGCCGATGATGCCGAACACTTCACCGCGCTGGATCGCCAGGTCGATGCCTTGCAAGGCATGCACCGCGCCGTCGTAGGTCTTGCCCAGGTTGATAAAACGCACATGGGCGCGGTTCAGGTCCGGATGCAGTTCAGTCTGCTCGGCGTCCCTGGGCGGTGTGCTCAGGTCGCGCAGTTGGGTGTTGGCGGCGGTCATTTTTTAGCTTCCCAGCCCACTTGGTAGAGCTTGCCCAGGGATTTATCCAGGGCCGCGCGCACCACCGGCGAGTGCTGGTAGATGTCGACGAACTTGATCACGCGCGGGTCGGTTTTGCTCTTCGGTTGGATCACGAACTGGATCACGTATTCCGGGTGGTCGAGGCCGTCAAACAGCAGCGCCGATTCAGCATCGAAGGTCTTGGACAGGCGGATATAGGCCGGATAGCCCTGCACCAGGTCGGCGTCATCATAGGCGCGCACCAGTTGCACGGCCTCGACTTGCAGGATTTTGATTTTCTTTGGATTGGCGACGATGTCTTCTTCGGTGGCCTTGTAGCCTACGCCCGGCTTGAGCGTGATCAGCCCGGCCTTGGCCAGCAGTTGCAGGCCGCGACCGCTGTTGATCGGGTCATTGGCGATGGCCACGCTGGCGCCTTCGGGCAGTTCGTTGAAGTTTTTGTACTTCTTCGAATACAGCCCGACGTTGTTGATGATGCCCGGCGCGTAGGGCACCAGGTCAAACCCGGCGGCGGCCTTGGCGTTTTCCAGGAAGGGGATGTGCTGGAAGTAGTTCACGTCGATATCGCCGGCGGCCAGGCTGACGTTGGGCGCGATCCAGTCGGTGAATTCCACCAGCTCGACCTTGAGGCCCTGCTTGCCGGCTTCGGCGACGGCGGCTTCCAGGGGAATCGCGAAGGCGGCAGTGGTGCCGACTTTGAGCGGCGCATCGGCGGCGAACACCGCCGAGCTGAACAACCCGAGGGCCAGGGCCAGTGCTTTGACTGGGTGGGAGAGCAGTATTTTTTTCATGGTTTATTTCCAGTCATAAGGTATTAGTGCAAACAGTGCAGATCCAATGTGGGAGGCGGCTTGCCCTCTCTCACATTTTTTTGTTCAGTGGCGGTATGTGGAACCGGTGTGTTGTTCGGGTAGGCGAGCACTGGCGTGGAAGACTTTTTCGCGCAGCGTTCCGGTCTCATAAGCGGTCTTGTACGAGCCCCTTCGCTGCAACTCCGGCACCACCAGATCGATAAAGTCCACATAGCTCTCCGGCGTCACAATCCGCGTCAGGTTGAACCCATCCAACCCGGTTTCGCCGATCCAGGATTCCAGCTCATCCGCCACCTGCTCCGGCGAACCCACCAAGGTGATGTAGCGCCCGCCCAAGGCGTGCTGCTCCAGCAATTTGCGCCGGGTCCAGTCGTTGTTCTGCAGGTTTTTGGTGGCTGACTGGATGGCATTGCTCTTCACGTACTGGATCGGTTCGTCCAGTTCGTACTCGGCAAAATCAATCGCGGTGGACGCCGAGAAGTGCGCCACGCCGGCCTCTGCGCTGGCGTAGCTCAGGTATTCGGCGTGTTTGGCCCAGGCCAGCTCTTCGGTAGCGCCGACGATCACGTTGAGGCCCATGAATACCTTGATGTCATCCGGATTGCGTCCGGCCCCGACCGCGCTGGCGCGCACCTTGTCGACCTGGGCTTTGGTCGACGCTTTGTTCTGCCCGCTGATAAACACGCACTCGGCATGGCGACCGGCGAACAGCAAGCCACGGTCCGAACTGCCAGCCTGGAACAACACCGGCGTGCGCTGTGGCGACGGTTCGCACAGGTGATAACCCTCAACCTGATAGAACTCGCCGTGGTGCTCGACCTTGTGCACCTTGCCCGGCTGCGCGTAGATCCGTTGCGCCGGGTCGTTGATCACCGCGTCGTCTTCCCAACTGCCTTCCCAAAGTTTGTACAGCACCTCCAGGTACTCATCGGCCTGGTCGTAGCGGCGGTCGTGCTCGACCTGCTCGGTAAGGCCCATGGCCTTGGCGGCGCTGTCGAGGTAGCCGGTGACAATGTTCCAGCCCACCCGGCCACGGCTCAGGTGATCGAGTGTGGACATGCGTCGGGCAAACAGATACGGCGGCTCATACGTCAGGTTGGCGGTGAGGCCGAAGCCCAGGTTTCTGGTGACGGCCGCCATCGCCGAGACCAGCAGCAACGGGTCGTTGACCGGCAGTTGGATCGACTCCTTGAGCGGTACGTCGATGGAGTGTTGGTAGACGTCGTACACGCCGACGATATCGGCGATAAACAAACCGTCGAACAGCCCACGCTCCAGGGTTTGCGCCAACTCAGTCCAGTACTCGATGGTCTTGTACTGGGTGGACGTATCCCGTGGATGGGTCCACAGACCGTGGTTGATGTGCCCGATGCAGTTCATGTTGAAGGCATTGAGCAGGATTTTTTTCTTTGCCATCAAATGGTCCCCCGCAGTGGCGGGTTTTCATCGTTGAGGTAGTAATTGCCCACCGCGTGATACTTCCAGCGCACCGGGTCGTGCAGGGTGTGCACCCGTGCGTTGCGCCAGTGGCGGTCGAGGCCGTGTTCGGCCAGGGTCGCCTGGCTGCCGGCGAGTTCGAACAGCGTGCTGCCGGCGGCGAGGGAAATTTCGGTGCTCAAGGCGCGCACTTCGGCCACCGCAATCGAGGCGGCGGCGACGGTATCGGCAGTGGTGTCGGCCTGGGCGCGGTCGAGGTATTCGCCCGAGCGTTCCAGCAGTGCTTCGGCGGCATGGAGGCGGACGCTCAAGTGGCCGAAGCTCTTGAGCGTCAACGGGTCTTCAGTCGCTTTGTCGTTGCCGGAATCGATCCACGGGCGGGTCTTGGTGCGCACAAAGTGCAGCGCATCCTCAAAGGCGGCGCGGGCGATGCCGGTGTCGATGGCGGCGTGAAGGATCTGCGCCAGCGGGCCGACCGTTGTCGGGCGTTCGAAGGCGCTCTGGAACGGGATTACGTCCTGGGCGGCGACCCACACGTTGTCGAACACCACCGAGCCGCTGCCGGTGGTGCGCTGGCCAAAGCCGCTCCAGTCGTCGATCACACTCAGGCCTTCGCTGTCGCGCGGGACAAACGCCAGTTGCTGCACGCCGTGCTCATCCACCACCGACGTCGGGATGCGTTGCGCGTAAATCGCACCGGTTGAGTAGAACTTGCGGCCAGTGATGCGAAAACCGTCGCCGTCGCGGGTGATGCTTGTGACGCGGTCGTGAGCGGTCTTGGTGCCCAGTTCGGCCAGTGCGTTGCCGAAGCGCTGGCCGGCAAGGACTTCGGCGTACAGGCGCTGTTGCTGCGCCGGGCTGCCGTTCACACGCAGCACTTCCAGGGCGTAGAAGTGGTTCTGCGGGATCTGGCCCAGGGAGGCGTCGGCCTGGGCGATCAGCGCGATGACCTTGGCCAGGGTGACGTTGGATACACCGGCGCCGCCGTACGCCTTGGGCACGCTGATGCCCCACAGGCCGGAGCGCGAGAACACGTCCAGCTCGGGCAAGGGCAGGCGGCGCTCACGGTCGCGCAGGATGCTGTCACGGCGAAAGTCTTCGGCCAGGTCGCTGGCGACAATAAGGGCTTGTTCATCGCTGGTGATCACCGCGACGTGATGAGAAAGGGTCATGCGTATTTCTCCAGAGGTCTGGTCGGTTAAATCCAGGAGTGACGAGCGGGTAACGTGCCGTTCAGGCGATAGGCGCCGATGGCGTGATACTTCCAGCGCACCGGGTCGTGCAGCGTGTGCACGCGCGCGTTGCGCCAATGCCGGTCGAGGTTGAACTCGGCGAGGGTGGCGCGGCTGCCGGCCAGTTCGAAGAGCTTCTCGCTGACCAGCAGCGACACTTCGGTGGTCAACACTTTGGCCTCGGCCACGGCGATTGAGGCGCGTGCGGCAGACTGCGCGGTGATCGGCGCGGCGCTGACCTGGTCCAGCACCTGGCCGGCCTTGCGCAGCAGCGCTTCGGCGGCGTGCAGTTCGATCTTCAGCCTGCCGATGTCGGCGATCACATACAGGTCATCGCTGGCGCGTTCGACCTTGGCGTCGATCCAGGGGCGCGAGCGTTCGCAAACGAAAGCGACGGTGTCATCAAGGGCGCCACGGGCGATGCCGGCGTCGATGGCCGCCTGGATCAATTGCGACACGGCGCCCTGGATGTTCGGGCTGTCGCCGATGCGCCAGTTTTCGACCACGAGGTCGGCATCGACCGGCACCTGGTCCAGCACTACGGTGCCGCTGGCGGTGGTGCGTTGGCCGAAGCCGGACCAATCATCGACGATGCGCAGCCCTTCGGTGCCCCGGCGCACGAATGCCATGACTTGCTTGCCGTCGTCGTTCAGCGCCTTGATCGCTACCCAGTGGGCAAACAACGCACCGGTGGAGTAAAACTTCTGGCCGCTGATCACGTAACCGTCGCCCTTGGCGGTGATGCGTGCCTTGAGTTCCAGGGTGTTCCTGGTGCCCCGCTCCGGGCCGCCGTTACCGATGCGCCAGCCGTCGAGCACGCTCTGGAACAGCTGCTTTTTCTGGCGCTCGGTGGCCGCGCCCTGCAACAGGTGCAGGATGCCGAAATGGTTTTGCGGGATCTGTCCCAGGGCCGGGTCTGCCGCGCTGATGATCGCGAACACGTCGGCCAGGGTCACGAAGGACACTTGCGGGCCGCCGTACTCGCGGGGAATGGAAATACTGCCCAGCCCGCTGCGGGTGAACTGTTCGAGCTGCGCCCATGGCAGCTTGCGTTGCTGGTCGCGCGTGGCGGCTTGCAGGCGCGCGGCCTGGGCCAGCTCGTGGGCGGCGTTCAGCGCTTGGGCGTCGTTGCGCAGCACGGCGGCCGGCAACAGCAGCGGGGCCACGTCCAGATCGCGTTGGGGGGGTGTTAGAGCCAAGTTAGACATCAGCGCCGCTCCTTGGCTGCACGTAATGCCCTGGCGTTGCGCACCGGGGTAATTCTGACCATACCGACCTCGCATTCAATGAAATGAAAACAGAAAAATCAAAGAGGTCCGGTGGTCCGGTGTATATACCCTAAGCGTGTTAAATATTTAAATAAACTAACTTTTGGGAATATGCATAGAAGGGCAGTCACCCAGGTTCGCAGGGTGAGCCGAGCGGGCGGGGTTGATAGACCGGCGCGGCGCCGGCCGGGCGGGTTGGCGCGCAGGCGGCAATGCGTAACGTGCGGGCTGGCGCCCAGCGCGAATTATTGCCGACACGGTCCAGAATGCAGTAGGTCACTTCCAGGCGGCTGTCGTCACCGGCCTCGACAATCAACGTCGACGGCACCCACACCTGTACCGCGTGGCCGACGGCCTTGGGCTGGATCTTCGGCAGGTCCAGGCGCACGTCGCCCCAGCGCAGGGTGATGGCGTCGCCTGTGGTCATGTTCAGATAAGGCTCGATGGTCAGCGGGATCCCCCGCCGTACCTGGCTGGCGTTGACGCCATAGCGGCGAATGGTTTCTGGCAGGCCGACCGGGGCCAGGTTCTGGTTTTCATCGCTGTAGAGTGCGCAGGGCAGGCCTCCCGGAGGCGTAGTTTTCACGCGCAGGTGCGCCATGGCCGAGCGTGCCGGGGCGCGGCCGATCTGCATGACCTGGTAATGAACCTGGGCGATACCCTCCTGCACAAAACTTTCCGGAACCCGCAGGCGAGTGGGCATGCCGACCTTGCACGCGGTCACCCGCCGTGAGGCCGCAAAGCAGTTGTTCCAGAACAGTTCGATCAGGTCGCCTTCATCCATGCCGGGGTAGGGCGCGATATCCACCAGCAGCTGTGTGGCTGCCAAGGCATTGATGCCGTGTCGAAGGGCCTGGGGCAGCGTCGGGGCGATGAGCCGTGCCGGGGTTGCGATGCGCGTCATAAGTAATCTCCTTGATGCAGCCAGCAGCAATCGTTCCAGCCCTTTGGCGCGGGTGCGCAGGGGGGCTGAAAGGAACGATTCAGTGAGTAGCCGGGATAGGATCCAATCCTCTGGGCCTTAGATAAGAGGGTTGGCCAGGGAGCGTCAATGGCGGCAAAAGGCTAAACGGCGGGTTTGGGGATATTCAGATGGGTCTGACTGGGCGGGGTGTTTTAAGGGGCGAGAGCGGGGGTGTTTTACCGGTGTGCGCGCGGACTTCCTGTAGGAATTCAAATGATGGAGAGGAAGCGATCTGCCTCTCCATATTCAGGCGCGCGTCAGTGAGCCAAAAACTTGCTCAGGAACTGTCGGGTGCGTTCTTCCCTGGGGTTGGCAAACAACGCCTTGGCTTCGCCTTGCTCCACGATCACGCCCTTGTCGAAAAAGATCACACGGTTGGCCACGTCTCGGGCAAAGCTCATTTCGTGGGTGACGATGACCATGGTGCGATTCTCTTCAGCCAGGCTGCGGATGGTCGCCAGCACTTCACCCACCAGCTCCGGGTCGAGGGCCGAGGTTGGCTCGTCGAACAGAATCACTTCCGGCTCCATGGCCAACGCACGGGCAATCGCCACGCGCTGTTGCTGGCCACCGGACAGGCGCCGTGGGTAGGCGTCTTCCTTGCCCGCCAAGCCAACCCTGGTCAGCAGCTTGCGCCCGAGGGCAACAGCATCTTCGCGTGGCATCTTCTTGACCACGCAGGGCCCTTCGATGACGTTTTCCAGCGCTGTGCGATGGGGGAACAGGTTGAAGTTCTGGAACACAAAACCCACGTGTTGACGCAGGCGCCGCACCAGGCCTTGCTGCTGGTTGAGCGGTTTGCTGCCGTCGATCTGGATGTCGCCCACCTTGATACGGCCGCTGGTGGGTTCCTCAAGGAAATTCAGGCAGCGCAGGAAGGTGGTCTTGCCGGAACCGCTGGGGCCGATGATGGCGACGACTTCGCCTTCCTTGACCTCAAGGTCGATACCGTTGAGCACCACCTGACCGTTGAATTGTTTGGTCAGTTTTTCAACCACGATCATGCTTCAAGACTCCAGGTCATGCCGGTTGACCCGGTCTTCCAGACGGTTTTGGAAATGCGCCAGGATGCTCGCCAGTACCCAGTAGATCAGGGCGGCGGACAGATACATGGTGAAAATTTCAAAGGTACGCGCCGACACCAGTTGCGCCTGGCGAAACAGCTCCGGCACCTGGATGGTGGCGGCCAGCGCCGTGTCCTTGACCAGCGAAATAAAACTGTTGCCCAGCGGCGGCAACGCAGTGCGCATCGCTTGCGGCAGGATGGCCCGGCGCAGGGTCTGCGCGCGGGTCATGCCGATACTGGCCGCGGCTTCCCACTGGCCACGCTCGATAGACGCGATGGCGGCCCGCAGGATTTCACAGGCGTAGGCGGCCATGTTCAGCGAAAAGCCGATCATGGCGGCCGGGATCGGATCCAGCTCGATACCCACTTGCGGCAAGCCGTAGTAGATCAAGAACAGCTGTACCAGCAAGGGCGTGCCGCGAAAGAACGACACGTAGACGCGGGCAGTCCAGCTCAGCAGCTTGAAGCGCGACAGGCGCATCAACGCCAGGCCGAAGCCCAGCAGCAAGCCGAAAAACATGCCGCCGAGGCTGAGGATCACCGTGTAATACGCGCCCTTGAGCAGAAAGGGCGCGGAGTCCAGCGCGAGTTGGAGACTTGCCTCCATTATTGAGTGACGTCAGCGTTGAAGTACTTCTCGGACAGCTTCTTCAAGGTGCCGTCGGCGCGCAGCTTGTCGAGGGCCTTGTTCACCGCTTCCAGCAATTCAGGCTCGCCTTTGCGCAGGGCGATACCGGATTCCTGGCGGGAGAAGGCATCGCCGGCAGCGGCGGTTTTCGGGGCTTTCTTGGCGTATTCCAGGGCGGCCAGGCGGTCGATCAGGATGGCGTCGATACGGCCGACGTTCAGGTCCTGGAATTTGGTTGGGTCATCGTTATAGGTCTTGATGATGGCTTTGGGTTGATTGTCCTTGAGCCATTGTTCGTAGTTGGTGCCCAGGCCGACACCGACTTTTTTGCCGGCCAGGTCGTCAGCGGTCTTGATGCTGTCGACGTTCTTCTTGAGCACCAGCGCCTGGATACCGGAGACGGTGTAAGGCGTGGAGAAATCGTACTTCTTCTTGCGCTCTTCAGAGATGGTCACCTGATTGACCACAGCGTCCAGGCGCTTGGATTCCAGGGCAGCGAGGATGCCGTCCCATGGCGTGGCCTGCAGCTTGACCTTGACGCCCAGCTCCTTGGCCAGAGCTTCGGACAGCTCGACTTCGAAACCGCTGAGCTTGCCGCTTTCATCGACGAAGCTGAACGGTGGGTAGGTGCCTTCCAGGCCGATCTTGATCTCGCCGGCCTTTTTGATGTTGCCCAGTTGCTCGCCGGCAACCGCTTGGCCCAGCAGCCCGGCGCCGAGCGCCAGACCCAAAGTGCCGACCAGCAAGGTGCGACGGAATACGGAAATAGTCATGAAGAGCCCCTGTGTTTTTTATGGTGAGCGAAGCAGATGACGCAGTAGTCGTATCCTGCCTTAAAGCGCGAAGCGCGTCTTCGCCTTCGGCGCGATGATAAAGGCAGGTTTTAAGACTTGAAAATAATAAAAATCTTAATTCATATTCCATTTTTGAATATAAGTTGGATCCAGTGTGGGAGGGGGCTTGCCCCCGATGCCGTCGGGTCAGCCAGCATATTTGTTACCGATCGACCGCAATCGGGGGGCAAGCCCCCTCCCACCTATAGCCCGCGTTTATTCAGTTGAAAACCGAGTCATAAGCAAACAATGCCGGCGCCCCACCGGTGTGCAGGAAAATGATTGGCCCATCTTCAAAGCGTTGACGCCCGATGCCGTCCAGCAGACCGGCCATGGCCTTGCCCGTATAGACCGGGTCCAACAGCAGGCCTTCCTGGCTGGCCAACAGTTTGATCGCGGCCAAGGTGCCGGCGTTCGGTTCGCCATAGCGCGGGCCGAAGTATTCGTCCCACAGGATTACCTTGAACGCTTCGGGGATATCCACACCCAGCAACTCGGCCGTGCGCTCGGCCAGCCCCTGCACTTTCGGGCGCTGGGCTTCGTCGGTGCGCGACACGGTGATGCCCACCACCGGCAGATTCGGCAGCGCTTCGCTCAACGCCAGGGCCAGGCCGCTGTGGGTACCGGCACTGCCGGAAGCCAACACCACGGCGGCGAATTCGATGCCGCTGTCTTCGATCTGCGCGGCCAGTTCCAGGCCGGCGCGCACATAACCCAGGGCGCCGAGGGCATTGGAGCCGCCGATGGGCACCAGGTACGGCTTCTTGCCGCTGCTGCGCAGGCGATCGGCGAGGGCGTTGAGTTGGTCGTCGACGTTATCGAGGTTTTCCACCAACTCAACTTTAGCGTCGAACAGTTCCAGCAGCAGGCGGTTGCCGTTGCCGAGGTAGTTGGGGTCGTCGGTGCCGGTGGGGTTTTCCAGCAGCGCGACGCAGCCCAGGCCGAGTTTGGCGGCGAGGGCGGCGGTCTGGCGTACGTGGTTGGACTGGATAGCGCCAGCCGTCACCAGCGTGTCTGCGCCCTGGGCGATGGCGTCGGCCGCGAGGTATTCGAGTTTGCGCAGCTTATTGCCGCCCATGGCCAGTGGCGTGGTGTCGTCGCGCTTGACGTAGATGTCACGTCCCAACCAGGTCGACAGCCGTTCGAGTTTTTCCAGGGCGGTGGCGCCGCCGAGCAGGTCCAGGCGGTTAAAACGGTCGAGCTGTTGCTTGATCATGGCTACGCACGGTGGCTAAGGGATAAAGCGACTATAGGCAGGCACTTTTCATCGGGCAACCGTCAATCGCTTATGCCCGATGGTTCTTAGCATCACACCATTGGTTCTTAAGGGCGGCCGAGGTGCATACCGTAAAGTGATTGCCATTACGTCAGGAGTGAATACCGTGAGTGAGCGTTCCAGCCATTGGCAATTACAGACCATCGTCAGCCAGTTGCGCGGTGCCCGAGACGCGTGGCGAACGCGCAATGGTCGCTTGAGCGGCGAGCATGGCGGCCGCGAGTTGCCGTCCCGAGAAGCCGTTGCGCAGATCCTCGAAGCTTTGTGCGGCGCACTGTTCCCGATGCGCCTGGGGCCGGCGGATCTGCGTGAAGAAAGTGAAGACTTCTACGTCGGCCATACCCTCGACGTCGCGCTGAATGCGTTGCTTGCCCAGGCACGCCTGGAGCTGCGTTATGCCGCGCGGCAGGGCGGCCAGGACGACAGCCAGATTGATGCCCACGCCATCCGCCTGATCCAGGATTTCGCCCTGGCCTTGCCGTCCCTGCGCAGCCTGCTGGACACCGACGTACTCGCCGCCTACCACGGCGACCCGGCCGCGCGCAGTGTGGATGAGGTGTTGCTGTGCTACCCGGGGATTTTGGCGGTGATTCACCATCGCCTGGCCCACCACCTGTACCGCGCCGGTTTGCCGCTGCTGGCGCGGATCAGCGCGGAAATCGCTCACTCGGCCACCGGCATCGACATTCACCCCGGCGCACAGATCGGCCCGAGTTTCTTTATCGACCATGGGACGGGTGTGGTGATTGGCGAAACCGCGATCATCGGCGAGCGGGTGCGTATCTACCAGGCCGTGACGTTGGGCGCCAAGCGCTTCCCGGCGGATGAAGACGGGCAGTTGCAGAAGGGCCATCCGCGTCATCCGATCGTCGAGGACGATGTGGTGATCTACGCCGGGGCGACGATCCTGGGGCGAATCACCATTGGCAAGGGTTCGACCATTGGCGGCAATGTGTGGCTGACGCGCAGTGTGCCGGCTGAGGCGAACATCACCCAGGCGAATCTGCAGCATGATGATGGGGCGCAAAAGTAGAGAACCTGCACCGGTCACCTGTGGGAGGGGGCAAGCCCCCTCCCACATTTTGACGGCATTCCACACGAAGGCCGTGTTTCAGTCAGCAGTCGCTGAACGATTTCCTTTGCTCACCCGTCATACCACTCAGCCCTGCGATTAGTCCCGGACCGCCTATTCATGTTTAACTTGAACGCTCGTTCAAGTTAAACCCGGTGGTTCGCTGCCCGCTCACAACAGGAGGCTTACCTTTGCTGAGTCCGTTATTTACAGCCACATCCTTCAACCTCGGGGTGCATCGTTCATGAGTGCATCGTCCACCCCTGCCAGCGGCCAAGTGCGCATGAATGCGCCGGTTTTCTATTTCGCCGCGACCTTCATCCTGCTGTTCGGCATCACTGTCATCGCTATCCCGCAACAGGCCGGTGCCTGGCTGCTGGCGGCGCAAAACTGGGCGGCCAATACGGTCGGCTGGTACTACATGCTGGCGATGACCCTGTATCTGGTCTTCGTGGTGGTCACCGCGCTATCGGGCTACGGCAAGATAAAACTCGGTGCCGACCACGACGAGCCCGAATTCAGTTACCTGTCCTGGGCCGGCATGCTGTTCGCGGCCGGCATCAGCATCACGCTGTTTTTCTTCTGCGTATCCGAACCCCTGACGCACCTGGTGCAGCCGCCACAAGGCGCGCCGATGAACGCCGATGCGGCGCGTCAGGCCATGCAGATTCTGTTTCTGCACTGGGGCCTGCACGGCTGGGGCGTGTTCGCGTTTGTCGGCATGGCGCTGGCGTATTTCGCCTACCGGCATAACCTGCCGCTGGCGTTGCGCTCGGCGCTGTACCCGCTGATCGGCAAGCGCATCAACGGCCCCATCGGCTATGCGGTGGATGGCTTCGGCATCATCGCTACGGTGTTCGGTCTTGGCGCCGACATGGGCTTTGGTGTGTTGCACCTTAACTCTGGCCTCGATTATCTGTTCGGCATCGCCCACACCCAGTGGATTCAGGTTGGCCTGATCACGTTGATGATGGGCGCGGCGATTCTGGTCGCAGTAGCCGGCGTCGATAAAGGCGTGCGGGTGATGTCCGACATCAACATGCTGCTGGCCTGCGCGCTGCTGCTTTTCGTGTTGTTTGCCGGGCCGACCCAGCATTTGCTCAACACCCTGATCCAGAACATCGGCGATTACCTCGGCGCGCTGCCGACCAAGAGTTTCGACGTCTACGCCTACGACAAACCGAGCGACTGGCTGGGCGGTTGGACGGTGTTCTACTGGGCCTGGTGGATCGCATGGTCGCCGTTCGTGGGCCTGTTTATCGCACGGATTTCCCGTGGCCGTACCATTCGCGAATTCGTGTTCGGCGTGCTGCTGATCCCGCTGGGCTTCACCCTGGCATGGATGTCGATTTTCGGTAACAGCGCCATCGACCAAGTGCTCAACCACGGCATGGCCGCGCTCGGTCAGTCGGCCATCGATGACCCGTCGATGAGCCTCTACCTGCTGCTGGAAACCTATCCGTGGAGCAAAACCGTAATCGCGGTAACGGTGTTTATCAGCTTTGTGTTTTTCGTCACCTCGGCCGATTCGGGCACGGTGGTCTTGTCGACCCTGTCGTCCAAGGGCGGCAATGCCGATGAAGACGGGCCCAAATGGCTGCGGGTGTTCTGGGGCGCGATGACGGCGCTGGTCACCAGTGCCTTGCTGTTTGCCGGCAGTATCGACTCGCTGAAATCAGCGGTGGTACTGACCTCACTGCCGTTCTCGCTGATCCTGCTGCTGATGATGTGGGGGCTGCACAAGGCGTTCTACCTCGAATCGCAAAAGCAGATCGCACAGTTGCATTCGTTGGCGCCGATCTCGGCTTCACGCAAAGGCAAGGGCGGCTGGCGCCAGCGCTTGAGCCAGGCGGTGCATTTCCCATCGAGGGATGAGGTGTACCGCTTCCTTGAGTCGACGGTGCGCCCGGCGATTGAAGAAGTGACGGCAGTGTTTGTCGAGAAGGGCCTCTCGGTGGTGACCCAGCCGGATCCGTCCAACGACAGCGTCAGCCTGGAGATCGGCCATGGCGAGGAACATCCTTTCATCTACCAGGTGCAGATGCGCGGCTACTTCACGCCGTCGTTCGCCCGTGGCGGCATGGGCTCCAAAGAGATCAACAACCGCCGCTATTACCGGGCGGAAGTTCACTTGAGCGAGGGCAGCCAGGACTACGATCTGGTGGGCTATACCAAAGAGCAGATCATCAACGACATCCTCGACCAGTACGAGCGGCATTTGCAGTTCCTGCACCTGGTGCGTTGAGGTGATCTTGTCGTTCCATTCGGGCAGCCATTTGCTGTAAAACGAAAGGGCAGACTTAAGCGATTCAGCTGGTTAAAAGGCCTGGGAATAACCTTATTCCCAGGCCTTATTTGCCCTAAGCCCAGAGAGGATTCGATGACGTACATTGCTGCCGAAAACCGCTATGAATCTATCCCGTATCGCCGCGTAGGCCGCAGTGGACTGGTGCTGCCCGCACTGTCCCTGGGGCTGTGGCACAACTTTGGCGACAGCACCCCGATCGACACCCAGCGCGCCCTGTTGCGCACCGCGTTTGACCTGGGGATAAACCACTTCGACCTGGCTAACAACTACGGCCCGCCCTATGGCAGCGCCGAGATCAATTTCGGCCGTTTGCTGCGCGAAGACTTCAAGCATTACCGCGACGAATTGATCATCTCCAGCAAGGCCGGTTGGGACATGTGGCCCGGCCCTTACGGCCAGGGCGGCGGCTCGCGCAAATACGTGCTGGCCAGCCTTGACCAGAGCCTGCAACGCCTGGGCGTCGACTACGTGGACATTTTCTACTCCCACCGTTTTGACGCCGACACCCCGCTGGAAGAAACCGCCAGCGCCCTCGCCACCGCCGTGCAACAAGGCAAGGCGTTGTACATCGGTATCTCGTCGTATTCCGGGGTGAAAACCCGTGAAATCGCGGCGCTGCTCAAGGAGTGGAAAGTGCCGCTGCTGATCCACCAGCCGGCCTACAACCTGCTCAACCGCTGGGTAGAAAAAGACCTGCTGGATACCACCGAAGAACTCGGCGCCGGCGTGATCGCTTTCACGCCACTGGCCCAGGGTTTGTTGACCGACAAATACCTCAATGGCGTGCCAGCGGATGCACGGGTCAATCGTCCAGGCGGTGGTTCGTTGCAGGCCAAGCACTTGTCCGAAGCCAACATCGCCCACGTACGTGCGCTGAACGAAATCGCCCAGCGTCGTGGCCAGAGCCTGGCGCAACTGGCACTGGCCTGGACGCTGCGTGATCCACGGGTCACCAGCGCGCTGATCGGCGCGAGCCGGCCGGAGCAGATTATCGAGAACGTTGGTGCGCTGAAGAACTTGAGTTTCAGCGCGGAAGAACTGGCGGAGATCGATCGGTTTGCGCAGGAAGGTGGGATTAACTTGTGGGAAAAGCCGTCCACCGCTGAATAGCATTGAAAGCAAGCCCTTCCTGTAGAGGGAGGGCTTGCAAGAAGAACGGGCTGCTGATTTTGTTACTTTTTGTTCGGGAAACCGAGTATTTCTGCCGTTTCGTTGAAAAAAGTTTCGCGTGTAGATCGCTTTCTCAACTGTATATCTACTACTTGCGACTTGTCCGGGAGGTTGAAATAACCTTCGTCCAAGCTACAAAGGTTTTCTAGAATGTGTAGTGGCAACCCGAGCACCTGCCTTAGCTGAGATCGCGAAAGCACGTTGTTTTCAACAAGCATTTTCACTCCTCGCGCGATCAGTTGGGGCTTTTCGAAGTCAAAATCGCTGTCCATAGGCTCTCCCTTTACCCATCCCCTGGCAGATCTGGCCTTCCATAGTCTGGTGGTTGTGGTGTCGTTGATTATTTCTAGATCTAAACAACGCCTCACCATTGCGGCTACTGAGACTTTCCAGCGTGGTTTCAGAGCTAGCAACGTATCCAGTGTCGGCCAACGGACTTCTCGCAGAAAGCTTTCTGGGGGCAGTAAAAAGGCGCTTGCAAATCGATGAGCTTGAGTTTCAAGAAGTGCGTAATTCGTGTCGTACTGCTCTTTGGATATGTACCTATGCAGAACGATATGTCCGAGCTCATGGGCCGCATCAAAGCGATTTCTGATCCCGTTTGCCTTATCCGCGACAAGTAAAACATATGGCCGTTGGTCCAACTCGTACCAATTCGAAACGCCATCCATTTTCAGGTGCCCGAGTGTGGTCCGAGCACAGACAATACCTGCACTCTCCAATACGTGAACGACATTGGAGATCGGAGCTATCCCTAGTCCCCAGGTTTGACGGCATTTACTGGCCATCTGTTCGATTTCTTCGTCAGAAATCAGTTCGCAATTATGCTCTTCTAAATGCGGCACATTGACTTCAATAAATTCAAGGCTTTCTTGCAGTTTGTAAGAGATTTCTTGAAGCCACTCCAAGCGTACTTCCGCTATTTCCCGTGCGCTGGTCGTAGTGCTGACCTGCGATCGAAAGAAAAATGGAGTGTTCTCGCCAGTTGTGAACTGTTCCTCAAGTAACCAGTTTTCGCTGACCCCGAAAACTTCGCATAAGCGCCGGAAGGCGTCGGCCTCTGGGACCTGAAGCCCATTCTCCCATTTTGAAACGTTGCCAGAGGCGCGCCCCACCATCTCGGCGAGAGTGGTTTGCGTCATCCCAAACGCAAGGCGCAATTGCTTGAGGCGCTCTGACTGAAAGCCCGCGACTCCCGTTCTCATGGTCTACCTCTTGGCGTTTTGCTCATCATCAGCTTGGTCTTCGGTTTCTTCGGCGCGGCGCATCTTATCTCGCAATTTCACCAACTCAACTGGTTTCTGCTGAACCGCCTCAGTATCAGAATAGCTTTGAAGCAAATCCTCAAATGTGCAATTCATGTGGAAGCCCTTACCGTTGAAGTACGGTACGGCCATCATGATTGCGCGTGGCTCTGACTGATCCTCTGAGCGAGTTGGAGGTGCATGGACTACGACAAGCGCATGAATCAATTGTTCGGCTACGGTATGTTTGAGCCCATCGATCCAGTCCATTTGGGTGTCTGCAAGGGATTCATTTAACGTTTTGAGTTCGCTTCGGTGTTTTGCATCGCGGATTTCCTTCTGCCAAGGAAGCACCACCGCCGTGATTCTCAGTGAGCCGAGCTCAAGCAGCACATAATTGTGCCCCTTCGGATCTGTTGACTTGATTATCGGATTCCACCGCTTCATTCCAGCCAGGGACTCTTGGACTAGCGAATGCCGTAAGTGCCCTCGCAAATCTTCATGGGGAGTATAAATCAGCAGCTCTTGAGTTTCTTTCAAGGCTTTTTGGAAGGTTTGAGGAAGTAAAACTCCAAGCTCCTCGAAAAATTCTTTATTTACCTGTGCACGGATGAACCCTTGGATTTCTTGTTGTGTGACCACGTAATCACCACTCAATATTCGGTAAGCGGATTTTTACTCCATATTTCTTCGTTATGGAAGTAAGGGACTGGTTTTTTATCCAGCCACTGATCGTTTTTTTTAGAGGATGTTAGAACGGCACATCCCCCAGAATCGTCGCCCGGTGCATCACCCGCCGTTGTGGCCGGTAGTCATCCACCGCGTAATGCTGGGTCACGCGGTTGTCCCAGAACGCCACGTCATTCTCCTGCCAGCGCCAGCGAATGGTGAATTCCGGGCGCGTCGCGTGGGCGAACAGCAGCTTGAGAATCGCTTCACTCTCGGCCGGTTCCAGTTCGTTTATTTTGGTCGTGAAACCATCGCTGACAAACAGCGATTTGCGCCCGCTCACCGGATGCGTACGCACCACCGGGTGTGACAACGGCGGGTTCTTTTTGCGGGTTTCTTCCCAGCGCAACAGGTCTTCTGCGGTGTTGCCGAAGCGCTCCAGCGGGAAGGATTTGGTGAAGTCGTGAGTCGCGGTCAACCCATTGAGCAGCACCTTCAACGGCTCGGACAACGCCTCATACGCCGCAATCCCACTGGCCCACAACGTGTCGCCGCCAAACGCAGGCAACAGTTTGGCACTGAGCACCGCGCCGAGCGCCGGGGTGGGCAGGAAGGTCACGTCGGTGTGCCATACGGCGTTGTCGCGCACGTCGGTGACGGCGGTGTCGAGGATCAGCACTTCGGGCTGTTCCGGCACGTTGGGGTAGATCGGGTGAATGTGCAGGTCGCCGAAATTCGCCGCGAACCGCGCCTGTTGTTGCGGGGTGATGGCCTGGTCGCGGAAGAACAGCACCGAGTGAGTCAGCAGCGCCTGTTCGATGGCGTCGCGCTGTTCGAGGTTCAGAGGCAGGGTGATATCGACGCCACTGATCTGGGCGCCCAAGGCGGTGCTTAATGGCGTAACGGTCAGGCGGCTCATTTAATTCTCATCACTCAGTGTGCCTGGCCATGCCAAGGCACTAATTTACGCTGCAGGGCGCGCAGGCCCATTTCCATGGCGAAAGCGATCAGGGCGATGACCAGAATCCCCAGCACCACCACATCGGTGACCAGGAACTGCGCCGCCGACTGCACCATAAAACCCAGGCCGCTGGTGGCCGCGATCAGCTCGGCAGCGACCAAGGTGGACCAGCCCACACCCAGGCCGATGCGCACGCCGGTGAGGATATCGGGCAGGGCGCTGGGCAGGATCACATGGCGGATCAGTTGGGCGCGGGTAGCGCCCAGCGACTGCGCAGCGCGCAGCTTGGCCGGGTCGACGGTGCGCACCCCCGTCGCGGTGGCGATGGCAATCGGTGCAAAGATCGCCAGGTAAATCAGCAGCACTTTGGACAGCTCGCCGATGCCGCACCAGATCACGATCAGCGGCAGGTAGGCCAAAGGCGGAATCGGCCGGTAGAACTCGATCAGCGGGTCGAGAATCCCACGGGCAATGCGGTTGGAGCCGATGGCGATGCCCACCGGCACGGCGGTCAGCACCGCAAAGCCCAGGCCCAGGCCGATGCGGCTGAGGCTCGCGCCCAGGTGCTGCCACAAGGTGGAGTCCATGTAGCCCGTGGTGGCCAGCAACCAGCCCTTTTGCAACACGGCGGATGGCGGCGGCAGGAACAGTGGTTCGATCAAGCCGGTGGCGGTCACGGCCCACCAAATTGCCAGTAACGCGATTAGCGTCAGCAGGCTGATCCAGCGCGTACTCAGACTGCGGCGCACCGGAATCAGCACCGGCTTGATGGCGGTGGCGGGGAGTTCGTAGCTGCTCATGCGGACACCTGCCGTTGCGAGAACACTTTGCCCAGCACGTGTTCGCGGGTCTCGATAAAACGCGGGTCGGACTTGATCGCCCGCGCCGATTCGCCGGCCGCGTAGCGTTGGCCGAAGTCCAGGCGCAGGCGTTCGACGATCTGGCCGGGGTTGGGCGCCAGCAGGATCAGATCAGTGGCGAGGAACACGGCTTCTTCGATGTCATGGGTGATCAGGAACACCGGCTTGGCCGTGCGCCGCCAGACTTGCAGCAATAACTCCTGCATCTGTTCGCGGGTAAAGGCATCGAGGGCGCCGAAGGGTTCGTCCATCAACAACACACGTGGGTCTGCCGCCAAGGCACGCGCCAGGCCGACACGTTGCTTCTGGCCGCCGGAGAGCTGCCAGATACGGCGGCTGTCGAAACCCGCCAGATCCACCAGCGCGAGCATTTCCCGGGCACGTACTTCGCGTTGCGCCTTGGGTACCCCGGCCAGTTCGAGGCCAAAGCCGACATTGGCCAGCACATCCTGCCAGGGCAGCAATGCATCGTCCTGGAACACCACGCCGCGCTCGGCGCTGGGGCCTTTGACCGGCACGCCATCAAGGGTGATGCGCCCGGCAGAAGGCTCGACAAAACCGGCAATCAGGTTCAACAGCGAGGTCTTGCCACTGCCGGACGGGCCGAGGGCCACCAGCAATTGCTGGGGGCCCAGTTCGAGTGAAATATCCGCCAGTACCGGTTCCGGGGCACCTGGGTACTGTGCGCTGATGCGCTCCAGTTGTAGCAAGGCCATCGCGATGAACTCCTTGAATCAGTTAGTGATGAACTTGGCGCTGACGTAAGGGGCGTAGTCCGGCAGCACGGCGTCGACCTTGCCTTGTTCCTTGAGGAACGCAGCGGTATCGGTCACGGCCTTGGTGGTCGGTGCGCCGAGCAGGGTCACCTGGTCCGCGGCCAACGGGTAGACGTTGCCTTGCAGCAGCAGCGGAATATCGCTGGCTTTTGCGCCGGAAAGCTTCACCAGTTTGTCGACGTTGCCTTTGTCGGCGAGCCAGGCTTGTGGGTCTTTGCGGTAGGCGGAGTAGGCATCCAGAGTGACTTTGGCGAAGGCCGTGACGATTTCCGGGTGCTTCTCGGCAAAATCCTTACGCACGATCCACGCATCGAAGGTTGGCGCACCGAACTTGGCCAATTCGCCGGAGGTGATCAGCACTTTGCCGTTTTCCTTGGCCACGCCCAACGCCGGGTCCCAGACGTAGGTGGCGTCGATGTCACCGCGCTTCCAGGCGGCGATGATCGCCGGTGGCGCAAGGTTGAGGATGGTCACTTTGGCTGGGTCGATGTTCCAGTGCTTCAGCGCGGCCAGCAGGCTGTAGTGGCCGGTGGAGACGAAAGGCACGGCGATTTTCTTGCCGATCAGGTCCTGGGGGCTGTTGATCCCGGAGCCATTGCGCGCCACCAAGGCTTCGGCGCCGCCGATCTGGGTGGCGACGAGGAAGGTTTGCACTGGAACTTTGCGTGTGATCGCTGCGGTCAGCGGGCTGGAACCGAGGTAGCCGATCTGCACGTCGCCGGAAGCGATGGCGGCAATGATATCGGCGCCGTTGTCGAATTTGCGCCAGTCGATCTTGGCGTTGGTGGCTTTTTCATACGCACCGTCGGCCTGGGCGACTTTGGCCGGGTCTACGGTGGTCTGATAAGCGATGGTCACATCCGCCGCCTGGGCAAACAGGCTGGCACCGGCCAGTGACAATGCGGCCAAGAGGCGCAGAGGGGTAAGCAGTTTCAAGGGGAAGCTCCTCAATCAGGCGGCCGAGGGTCGGCGTGTGAGGAGACTAAATGATCTAAGAATCCGAAAATAAATAACATTTTCGAATTAGCTTATGTGGAGAACAGCTGCAGCGGGTTTTCAGTCAAGTGAAGGCAAATGTGGGAGGGGGCTTGCCCCCGATAGCGGTGGAGCTGCCAGCTAATGTGTAGCTGACCCACTGCAATCGGGGGCAAGCCCCCTCCCACATGTCGAGCCAGATTCGGCTTCAGTCAGTTGCTGATGGCCAGGATACTCGCCTGGTACGCCCCGACAAACACATCAAAATCGCCCACTTCGTTCTGCTCCAGCTCCGCCTGCTGTGCCAGCGATTTACGCGCCAGTTCTTCAAACCGCGTCTGTTCCTCGGCAGCCAGTGGCTCCTGGCGGAAATACTCGGCATGCAGCTGGCTCTGGTGCAGGGAGAACTGCGCAAAAGTCTCTTTGCGCTCGGCCATCGCTGCCAGCACCTGGGCCGACGGCGTCAACGACGGGTCGTTGATTTTCGCCAGTTGGGCGTCCAGCGCCTGGCTGTGCTCGCTGATACCGTGGCTCTGATCGAGCAGGGCGGCCAGCGGTGCAATCTTCTCCAGCAGTTCGGTGGCCCATTCCTTCATGTCCACCGTCGCGCCGTCGCGCTGCAATTGCAGGCCTGGACGGCGACCTTCCTTGACCACGCTGAGGAAGTTGGCGGTGGCATTGCCGCACGCAGTGTTGGCGAACAACGGGCTGTCGTTCAGCGCGCAGTACAGCAGGAATGCGTCGAGGAAGCGCGACTCCGGCAGATCGATGCCCATCGGCAGGAACGGGTTGATGTCCAGGCAGCGCACTTCGATGTACTGGATGCCACGGGCCACCAGCGCCTGGATCGGCCGTTCGCCGGTGTAGGTCACGCGCTTGGGGCGGATGTTGGAGTAGTACTCGTTTTCGATCTGCAGGATGTTGGTGTTGAGCTGCACCCACTCACCGTCCTTGTGCGTGCCGATTTCGACGTATGGCGCGTAGGGCGTTGCCACCGCTTCACGCAGGCTGTCGGTGTAGCTCGCCAAGTCGTTGTAGCACGGCGTAAGCCCGGCTTGGGCGTTGCTCTGGTAACCCAGGTCGCTCATGCGCAGGCTGGTGGCGTAGGGCAGGTACAGGGTGTCGGCGTCGAGCACTTCCAACTGGTGCGAGCGACCGCGCAGGAAACCTGCGTCCAGGGCCGGCGAGGCACCGAACAGGTACATCAGCAGCCAGCTGTAACGGCGGAAATTGCGGATCAGCGCGATATAGGCCGTGGACTGGTAGTCGCGGTCGGTGCCGACGAATCCTTCAGTCTCCTTGAGCAAGGGCCACAACTGTTCCGGCAGGGAAAAGTTGTAGTGGATGCCGGCGATGCACTGCATGGTCTTGCCGTACCGCAGGGCCAGGCCCTTGCGGTACACATATTTGAGCTGTCCGATATTGGAGGTGCCGTAGTAGGCAATCGGAATATCTTCCTCGGCCGGCAACGGGCACGGCATCGAAGGGCTCCACAGGTATTCGCTGCCCAGCTTGGTGTAGGCAAATCGGTGGATCTTGTCCAGGCTGCTCAGGGTGTCGGCCGGGTTGGGCAGGGCTGGGGTGATGAACTCCAGCAGCGATTCCGAGTAGTCGGTGGTGATCAATTCATTGGTCAACGCGGCGCCCAGGGCTTCCGGGTGCGGCGTTTGCGCCAGGCGACCTTCACCGGTGACACGTAGGCATTCACGCTCGATGCCATGCAGGCACTGCTCTAGCAGGGAGAGGTGTTCGCGCTTGCCGAGCAGAGCCAGGCGGCGGTTGAGAAGTTCGCTCAAGTTGGATTCCTTCACGCGTCAGTCGCCCCAATATGGGGGTGGGCAGGACGGTCTACAAGGGTGAAGTTAAAACTGGCGTGATCGCCTGGTTTTGAGTCTATTTGACCCGCGGTAAATAAAGCCTACTTCACTCCATGAATTGGGCCATAGCGCAGCGGGAAAATTCCGACGCCGTTATCGCAGCGCCGAAATTAACTCAAATCGAGGGTGGGGAGCTATAGGACAGCGAAGGTGCCCTGTGCTTTTGCGACAAGTCTTTCGTCCTGATACACATCGGCTTCGACCACCAACGTGCGCCGGCCGGCGTGAATCACCCGGCCGGTGCACAGCACATCCCCGTCTTCCACGGCGCGGATGTAGTTGATCTTGCACTCGATGGTCGCGCTCTGCTGGTCAAAACCATGGCTGCTGGAACAGGCCAGGCCCATGGTGATGTCCACCAGGCTGAAAATCGCCCCGCCATGGAGCTTGCCCGCACGGTTGCGCAAGTGCGGCTCCAGGGTCAGGGCCACCTGTGCAACGCCTTCTTCAAGGTGTTGCAGGCGGCAGCCGATCAGTTCGCTGAACGCGCTCTGAGTCAAACCGGCCGGGATTTCCATCAGCGTTTCTTCAACTGCTTGGCGTTGGCGAACAGCGAGGCCATGGCGTTGTTGCTTGGCGCTGCAGTTGCGGTTTCCTTGCGCGGTTGACTGCTTTCGGAGCGGTTCTGCGACTGGCGCGGTGCCGAGCCTGGGCGTGCGCCACGGGCGCCGTCGATTTTCTCGCCGGGGGTGTCGCTCATGCGCATCGACAGGCCGACGCGTTTGCGTGGAATGTCGACTTCCATGACTTTGACCTTGACCACATCACCGGCTTTCACCGCTTCGCGTGGGTCCTTGATGAATTTCTCCGAAAGCGCGGAGATATGCACCAAACCGTCCTGATGCACGCCGATATCCACAAATGCGCCGAAGTTGGTCACGTTGGTGACGACACCTTCGAGGATCATGCCCAGTTGCAGGTCCTTGAGGTCTTCGACGCCGTCCTGGAACTCGGCGGTCTTGAACTCCGGGCGGGGGTCGCGGCCGGGTTTTTCCAGTTCTTGCAGGATGTCGGTGATGGTCGGTACGCCGAAGGTTTCGTCAGTGTACTTCTTGGGGTCCAGGCGCTTGAGGAACGCGGCGTCGCCAATCAGCGAGCGGATGTCGCGGTCGGTTTCGGCGGCAATGCGTTGGACCAGTGGATACGCTTCCGGGTGAACGGCCGACGAATCCAGCGGATTGTCACCGTTCATTACGCGTAGGAAACCAGCGGCTTGTTCGAAGGTTTTCTCACCTAGGCGTGCGACCTTTTTCAGCGCGGCGCGGGTTTTGAACGCTCCGTTCTCGTCACGGTGAGTGACGATATTCTGCGCCAGGGTGGTGTTCAGGCCGGAAATACGTGCCAACAGCGCGACCGAGGCAGTGTTTACATCCACGCCGACCTTGTTTACGCAGTCTTCCACCACCGCATCCAGGCCACGCGCCAGTTTCAGCTGTGACACATCGTGCTGGTACTGGCCGACACCGATGGATTTAGGGTCGATTTTCACCAGCTCGGCCAGTGGATCCTGCAGGCGGCGGGCAATGGACACGGCGCCACGGATCGACACGTCGAGGTCCGGGAATTCCTTGGACGCCAGCTCCGACGCCGAGTACACCGAAGCCCCTGCCTCCGAGACCATGACCTTGGTCATCTTCATGGCTGGGTATTTTTTGATCAGCTCGGCGGCCAGCTTGTCGGTTTCACGGCTGGCGGTGCCGTTGCCGATGGCGATCAGGTCCACCGCGTGCTTGGCGCACAGGGCGGCGAGGATCGCGAGCGTCTGGTCCCACTTGTTATGCGGCACGTGCGGGTAAACCGTGGCGTGATCCAGCAGCTTGCCGGTGGCGTCGACCACCGCGACCTTGCAGCCGGTGCGCAGGCCAGGGTCAAGGCCCAGGGTGGCGCGCGGGCCGGCCGGGGCGGCCAGCAGCAGGTCGTGCAGGTTGTGGGCGAACACGTTGATGGCTTCGGTTTCGGCGCCATCACGCAATTCGCCCAGCAGGTCGGTTTCCAGGTGGGTGTAGAGCTTGACCTTCCAGGTCCAGCGCACCACTTCGCCGAGCCACTTATCCGCAGGACGATTCTGATTCTGGATGCCGAATTGTTGACCGATCATGCCTTCGCACGGGTGCATGCTGCCCGGCAGCTCGTCGCCGACTTTGAGCGCGGAGCTGAGAATGCCTTCGTTGCGGCCACGGAAAATCGCCAGGGCACGGTGGGACGGCATGCTCTTGAGCGGCTCATCGTGTTCGAAGTAATCGCGGAACTTGGCGCCTTCTTCCTCTTTGCCGGCGATGACGCGAGCACTGAGGGTGGCTTCCTGCTTGAGGTACGTACGCAGTTTTTCCAGGAGGCTGGCGTTTTCGGCGAAGCGCTCCATGAGGATGTACTTGGCGCCTTCGAGGGCGGCCTTGACGTCGGCGACGCCTTTTTCGGCATCGATAAAGCGAGCAGCTTCGGTGTCCGGGGTCAGCGACGGGTCGTTGAACAAGCCGTCGGCCAGCTCGCCCAGGCCGGCTTCGAGGGCGATCTGGCCCTTGGTACGACGCTTTTGTTTGTAGGGCAGGTAGAGGTCTTCAAGGCGGGTCTTGGTGTCGGCGAGCTTGATGTCGCGCTCAAGCTGTGGGGTCAGCTTGCCCTGTTCCTCGATGCTGGCGAGGATACTGATACGCCGTTCGTCGAGTTCTCGCAGGTAGCGCAGGCGCTCTTCCAGGTGACGCAGTTGGATGTCGTCGAGGCTGCCGGTCACTTCTTTTCGGTAACGGGCGATGAAGGGCACCGTGGAGCCTTCATCCAGTAGAGCGACGGCCGCTTCGACCTGTTGGGGGCGTACACCGAGTTCTTCGGCGATGCGGCTGTTGATGCTGTCCATAAATCCACCTGAAATTCTTAGAAGCAGCTCGCAGGCCCGGAAAACAAGGCCTTGCGCGGCTGGTTGAGCGGCCTGACGGGCGCCGCTGCCTGGGTCAAGAGGCTGCCTATTGACCCTCGAAATCGAAAAAATCACCGCAAGCGGGTAAAAAAAGCCCCGGCAGTAAACGGTAACGATCTGACATTGCCCTGCACGGAGGCGCCGCATTATAACCAGCGTTCTGTCCTTGAGGGCTACTGCGCCAGTGGTTGTACGGCGCGGGTTTGCTGGCAGTCGAGGAAAAATCTGCTAACAATGCACACGGTGCGTATAACGGCAGCTAGGCCATAATGCGCGCCGAGATAAGAGGAGCATCCAATGAGCAGCACTGCACAAACTGCTGAAGGCGAAAAAATTCTCATCGTAGATGACGATCCGGGGCTGAGCAGCCTGCTGGAGCGATTCTTCAATTCCAAGGGCTACCGTGCCCGCGCGGTGCCAAACACCGAGCAGATGGATCGCCTGCTGGGGCGCGAAGTCTTCAATCTGGTCGTACTCGATCTGATGCTGCCTGGCGAAGACGGTCTGACCGCTTGCAAGCGCCTGCGCGGCGCGAACAATCAGATTCCAATCATCATGCTCACTGCCAAGGGCGATGAGCTGAGCCGCATCAAGGGCCTCGAACTGGGCGCCGATGACTACCTGGCCAAACCCTTCAACCCGGATGAGTTGATGGCGCGGGTCAAGGCCGTATTGCGCCGTCAGGCACTGCCAGTACCGGGCGCGCCGGGCAGCGAAGATGAAAGCGTTACCTTTGGCGACTACGAACTGTCGCTGGCCACCCGCGAGCTCAAGCGTGGCGACGAAGTGCACATGCTCACCACTGGCGAATTCGCAGTGCTCAAGGCCCTGGTGATGAACGCGCGTCAGCCGCTGACCCGCGACAAGCTGATGAACCTGGCCCGGGGTCGGGAGTGGGACGCCCTGGAGCGCTCCATCGACGTGCAGATTTCCCGTCTGCGCCGGATGATCGAGCCGGACCCGTCCAAACCACGGTACATCCAGACGGTTTGGGGTGTGGGCTATGTGTTCGTGCCGGATGGCACCGCCACCAAGTGATCGATGATTTGCACGGCGGGCATTCTGGCGTTTGACTCCGTGAGGGTCGACGGGATGCCCGGCGTCTGCAATTCTGCGAGCGCCGTTCGTTCCTGCAAGGTGTCCAGCTGTCATCTATGAAAACCCCGCTGTGGTTCCCACAAAGTTTCTTTTCCCGCACCCTTTGGCTGGTGCTGATCGTCGTTCTGTTTTCCAAGGCACTTACGCTGGTTTATCTGTTGATGAACGAAGACGTGCTGGTGGATCGACAGTACAGCCACGGTGTCGCTCTGACGCTACGCGCCTACTGGGCCGCTGATCCCGAGAACCGCGAGAAGATCGCCAAGGCCGCCACCCTGGTGCGCGTGGCGGGCGCGGGTGTGCCCGAGGGCGAGCAGCATTGGCCCTATAGCGAGATTTACCAGCGCCAAATGCAGGCCGAACTGGGTGAAGACACCGAGGTCCGTCTGCGTATGCATGTGTCTCCGGCATTGTGGGTGCGTGCGCCGAGCCTGGGTGAGGACTGGCTGAAAGTGCCGCTATACCCCCATCCGTTGCGGGGGCAGAAGATCTGGAACGTGCTGGGCTGGTTCCTGGCGATCGGGCTGCTTTCAACGGCATCCGCGTGGATTTTCGTTCGCCAGCTCAACCAGCCCCTTAAACGGCTGGTGTTTGCCGCCCGGCAATTGGGCCAGGGTCGTAGCGTCCGTCTGCCGGTAAGTGATACGCCCAGTGAAATGACCGAAGTGTACGGCGCGTTCAACCAGATGGCGGAGGATGTCGAACAGGCCGGGCGCGAACGTGAGTTGATGCTGGCCGGCGTGTCTCACGACCTGCGCACGCCGCTGACGCGATTGCGATTGTCCCTGGAATTGATGGGCAACCATACCGACCTGACCGACGACATGGTCCGTGACATCGAGGACATGGATGCGATTCTCGACCAGTTCCTTGCGTTTATCCGCGATGGCCGCGACGAGGTGGTTGAGGAAGTCGATTTGACGGATCTGGTGCGCGAAGTGGTCGCACCCTACAACCAGAACGGCGAACAGGTGCGCATGCGCCTTGAGCCGATCCAGCCGTTTGCGTTGCGACGTGTGTCGATGAAGCGTCTGCTGAACAACTTGATCGGCAACGCCTTGCATCACGCGGGTTCGGACGTGGAAGTGGCTGCGTACGTATCGGGCGACAGTGCCGCGCCCTATGTGGTGCTGAGTGTGATGGACCGCGGAACAGGGATCGATCCGGCGGAGCTGGAAGGTATTTTCAACCCGTTTACCCGTGGGGACCGCGCCCGTGGAGGCAAGGGCACTGGGTTGGGGCTGGCGATAGTGCGGCGGATTGCCTCGATGCATGGCGGCAATGTTGAGTTGCGTAACCGCGAAGGCGGCGGCCTTGAGGCGCGGGTGCGTTTGCCGCTTGGTTTGATGCTACCCAGAGACGCGGTTTAGCAAACAACGCAGATCAAAATGTGGGAGGGTGCTTGCCCTAATGCCAGTCCGCTAACACTGTGCCTGTGGCGGGGGAGCGAGCTTCCTCGCCACAGTTTTTTTACCCTTACGGCTTCAAGCCCCTAGCCCTAGCCCTTGCCCTTAGTCCTGGTCATATTCGGCCCACCATTTTTCTCCAGGTGCTGAATGATGATTCCCGCCACATCCTTGCCGGTAGTGGTCTCGATCCCTTCCAGCCCCGGCGACGAATTCACCTCCATCACCAGCGGCCCATGGTTTGACCGCAGGATATCCACACCCGCCACGGCCAAGCCCATCACCTTGGCCGCCCGCAACGCGGTCATGCGCTCTTCTGGGGTGATCTTGATCAGGCTGGCACTGCCGCCACGGTGCAGGTTGGAGCGAAACTCTCCAGGCTTGGCCTGGCGCTTCATCGCCGCAATGACCTTGTCGCCCACCACGAAGCAGCGGATATCCGCACCACCGGCTTCCTTGATGTATTCCTGAACCATGATGTTCTGCTTGAGGCCCATGAACGCCTCGATCACCGATTCGGCTGCCGTTGCGGTTTCACACAACACCACGCCGATGCCCTGGGTGCCTTCCAGTACCTTGATCACCAACGGCGCGCCGTTGACCATCTCGATCAGGTCCGGGATGTCATCGGGGGAGTGGGCAAATCCGGTGACCGGCAGGCCGATGCCTCGGCGGGACAGTAGTTGCAGCGAACGCAGTTTGTCGCGCGAGCGCGCAATGGCCACGGATTCGTTCAAGGGGAACACCCCCATCATCTCGAACTGGCGCAACACCGCGCAGCCATAGAACGTCACCGAAGCACCGATACGCGGGATGACGGCATCAAAGCCTTCCAGCGGTTTGCCGCGGTAATGGATCTGCGGCTTGTGGCTGGCGATGTTCATGTAGGCACGCAACGTGTCGATCACCACCATTTCGTGGCCACGTTCGGTGCCGGCCTCGACCAGGCGGCGGGTGGAATACAGACGCGGGTTTCGCGACAGCACAGCAATCTTCATGCAGCACCTGGGGCAGAAATAGTAGAGACCGGGAACACCGGCTTGTCTTGAACGTACTTGATGCCTGGGTTGACGACCAATTGGCCGTCAATCAGCGCCTTGGATCCCAGCAGCAAGCGGTAACGCATGGCCTTGCGGCAGGCCAGGGTGAATTCCACCCTCCATACCCGATCACCCAACGCCAGGGTGGTGCTGATCACATAGCGCACCTGCGCGTGACCGTTGGAGCTCTTGATGGTTTTCATCGTCACCAGGGGCGCTTCACAGCGGCGGTGGCGCAGTTGCACAACAGTGCCCAGGTGCGCGGTAAAGCGCACCCACTGCTCACCGTCACGCTCAAAGGGCTCGATATCGGTGGCATGCAGGCTTGAGGTGCTGGCACCGGTGTCGATCTTCGCGCGCAGGCCTGCCACTCCCAAGTCGGGAAGTGCCACCCACTCACGCAGACCCACAACGGTCAAATGGTCAAATGTCTTCAAAATGAGTAACCGATCAATTCGCCCAGGCTTTCGGTGAAACCTCGGCCATTGCTTTGAATGCAGGCTTGGCGAACCAATAGCCTTGCATCAGAAATATTCCACAGTCAGACAGAAAGTCGCGTTCGCCGGCACTTTCGATGCCTTCGGCGATGACAGTAACGCTCAACTGCTCACAGATTGTGACAATCCCCTTGACGATCACCTGACGGACACGATCCTGGTCGACGTCGCGGATTAGCGCCATGTCGAGTTTGATAAAGTCAGGTTGGAAATCAGCCAGCAGATTCAGCCCCGAATAGCCCGCGCCGAAGTCGTCGATGGCGGTCTTGAAGCCGAACTCGCGGTATTCACGCAGAATATTCGTCAAATGGCGATAGTTATCTACATGCTCGCTTTCGAGCGTCTCGAAAATCAGTTTGTTCAGCGGGAAATTGTGCGCGCGAGCCGCCTCCAGGGTGCTGCGGATGCACAACTCCGGACGGTACACGGCGTTGGGCATGAAGTTGATGGATAGGTGGGTTTGCATCCCCAGGGCGGCAGCACCGGCAATCGCCTGGGTGCGGCAGCGCTGGTCGAAGCGGTAGCGGTTGCTTTCGTTGACTTGGTCCAGCACCGACAACGCCCCTTCGCCTTGTGGACCGCGCACCAAGGCTTCGTGGGCAAAAATCGAATGGTCCCGAAGGTCTACGATTGGCTGGTAGGCGAAAGCAAAATCGAAACCCAAAGGTTCGTTTTGCTGGCAGCCTACGCAACGCTGGTCAGGCGAGGTGAGTGAAGTGGGAAAGTCGGTCACGGCGTATCCTCGCGAAAACAGAATGCTATCTGGCGTATCTTAGGTGAGCCTTGGGGTTTATGCGTCGAAGGGTTTCAACGGTAGAGTTGCGACATTTTTCAGAGCGAGGAATTCAAGTGGCTCAAAAGCAGGAAGAGGAAGAAAAGGTCCGTCTGGACAAGTGGCTGTGGGCGGCGCGTTTCTATAAAACCCGTGCCCTGGCCAAGGCCGCCATCGAGAGCGGCAAGGTGCACCATCGCGGCGAGCGCTGCAAGCCGGGCAAGGAACCGCGTGTCGGCGATGAGTTCCAGATTCGTACCGGTTTTGATGAAAAAACCATCGTGGTCCAGGCACTTTCCATCGTGCGCCGTGGTGCGCCTGAGGCTCAGGCTCTTTACGCCGAGACTGAAGCCAGTATCGCCAAGCGCGAAAATGCTGCGGCGATGCGTAAGGCAGGGGCTTCAGGCCTGACCACCGATGGCAAGCCGAGCAAGAAGCAGCGTCGCGATCTGTTCAAGTTTCGCGGCAGTGGCAATGACGACTAACTGCGTCAATTACCAGTCAAAAGCAGATCCCGTGTGGGAGGTAGCGCGCTCCCACATGTAGCCTGTGGTGCTAATGGGGTGCGCGCAGGACACTCAAGCGCCCGATCAATGGCCATTTGGCCATCAGCCCAAACACCGGCGTCGTTGCCCGCCTCAGCATTCCCGACACCACCGCCGCAAACGGCGTGTAATAACCCCAGCCCGTCGCCGGAGCTTCCACTTGGCTTGGAACAAACCCGGATTGTTCATAAACTGTCCCTCTTCGCTCTATTCAAGCTCTCTGTTTCCAGGAGAAGGCCGCACCAAAACGGTGCTAAAGCGTTTAACGTTATAAACCTTGTAATCAATTCGTCATCACTTCAGATACCCAGACCTATGACTGATCTACCGGATACCGACTTCACCCAACGTTTCATCTTCGACGAGAGCGACGCCCGCGGCGAGATG
This sequence comes from Pseudomonas sp. SR18, assembly GCF_023701505.1. Taxonomy (NCBI): domain Bacteria; kingdom Pseudomonadati; phylum Pseudomonadota; class Gammaproteobacteria; order Pseudomonadales; family Pseudomonadaceae; genus Pseudomonas; species Pseudomonas sp. SR18. Next base: position 153,936 of record NZ_JAMQAU010000013.1, read on the forward strand.
GTTTCGTTGGAACTGAGCTATGCCGAAGTCCTCGCCAAGCACGCCTATCCGGAGCCAGTCGCGCAACTGCTCGGAGAGCTGATGGCCGCTGCGGCGTTGCTGGTGGGCACCATGAAGTTCGACGGTTTGCTGATCCTGCAAGCCCGCTCCGAAGGCCCGATCCCGCTGCTGATGATCGAGTGCTCCAGCGAGCGTGACATCCGTGGCCTGGCCCGTTACGAGGCCGACCAGATCGCTGCGGACGCGACCTTGGCTGACCTGATGCCGAACGGCGTTTTGGCGCTCACCATCGACCCGACTGTGGGCCAGCGCTACCAGGGCATCGTCGACCTCGACGGCAAAACCCTCTCGGAATGCTTCACCAACTATTTCGTGATGTCCCAGCAAGTCGGCACCAAGTTCTGGCTCAATGCCGACGGCAAGCGCGCCCGTGGCATGCTGCTGCAACAACTGCCGGCTGACCGCATCAAGGACGACGATGATCGCGCTGAAAGCTGGCGGCACACCATCGCCCTGGCCGACACCCTGAAAGCCGAAGAACTGCTGGGCCTGGACAACGAAACCATCCTGCACCGCCTGTACCACGAAGACCCTGTGCGCCTGTTTGATGCGCAAAACCTGCGCTTCCATTGCAGTTGCTCCCGCGAGCGTTCAGGTAACGCCTTGGTCAGCCTCGGCCTGGAAGATGCGCAAAACCTGGTGGTAGAACACGGCGGCAATATTGAGATTGACTGCCAGTTCTGCAACCAGCGCTATCTGTTTGATGCTGCCGATGTCGCCCAATTATTTGCCGGCGCAGGCATCGACACCCCATCCGACACCCGCCACTAAAACGTTTAATCACAGGTAAATCACCTGAGAAATGCCGAGATAGCGCTGTTCTGACGGGAGGGCCCTACTCTTTTTGGGCTTTTCTGGCATAATCCGGCCCACTTTTTTCGCGGTAGTAGTGCGCAACTTTCTACTACAAAACGTTTGGAGCACTCGGCCATAGGCCGACGGGGAACCTCATGACGCAAGCCAATAACGCCGTATACACCGATCTGAGTGTTGACGATCTGGTCAAAGAAGCCCTGCAGCGCGGTGAAGGCGTGCTTGCCGATACTGGCGCACTGGTCGTAGAAACCGGTCACCGCACCGGTCGTTCGCCGGTTGACCGTTTCATCGTTGAAGAGCCTTCCACCCAGGACGCTATCGCCTGGGGCCCGATCAACCGCAAGTTCCCGGCCGACAAGTTCGATGCCCTGTGGGCTCGCGTCGAGGCTTTCAACAACGCGCAGGAGCACTTCGTTTCCCACGTTCACGTAGGGGCTGCCGAAGACCACTACCTGGCCGTGAAGATGACCACCCAGACTGCCTGGCAGAACCTGTTCGGTCGTTGCCTGTTCATCAACCCGGCCCAGTACAACCCGGCCGGCCGTGACGAATGGCAAGTGCTCAACGTGGCCAACTTCGAGTGCGTGCCAGAGCGTGACGGCACCAACTCCGACGGCTGCGTGATCCTCAACTTCGCACAGAAAAAAGTGCTGATCGCCGGCATGCGTTACGCCGGTGAAATGAAGAAAGCCATGTTCTCGGTGCAGAACTTCCTGCTGCCGGCTTCCGACGTACTGCCGATGCACTGCGCCGCCAACATTGGCGAAGCGGGCGACGTCACCCTGTTCTTCGGCCTGTCCGGCACCGGTAAAACCACCCTGTCGGCCGACGAAAGCCGTTACCTGATCGGTGACGACGAACACGGTTGGGGCGAAGGTGTGGTGTTCAACATCGAAGGCGGTTGCTATGCCAAGTGCATCGACCTGTCCGAGAAGAACGAGCCGGTCATCTGGAAAGCCATCAAGCACGGTGCAGTATTGGAAAACGTCGTGATCGACGACGCCAAGCACGCCGACTACGCCGACGTGAGCCTGACCCAGAACAGCCGCGCCGCGTATCCGCTGGAGCATGTTGCCAAGCGTTCCGAGAAGAACCTGGGCGGCGAGCCAAACGCAGTGATCTTCCTGACCTGCGACCTGACCGGCGTGCTGCCACCGGTGTCGATCCTCAGCGAAGAACAAGCGGCCTATCACTTTCTGTCCGGCTACACCGCACTGGTGGGTTCGACTGAAATGGGTTCGGGCAGCGGCATCAAGTCGACCTTCTCCACCTGCTTCGGCGCGCCGTTCTTCCCACGCCCGGCCGGTGAATACGCAGAGCTGCTGATCAAGCGCATCCGCGGCTTCGGCTCCAAGGTCTACCTGGTCAACACCGGCTGGACCGGCGGCGGCTATGGCGTTGGCAAGCGCTTCAACATTCCGACCACTCGCGGCGTCATCGCAGCGATCCAGAGCGGCGCGTTGATCGGTGCGCAAACCGAACACCTCGACACCATCAACCTCGACGTGCCATTGGCCGTACCGGGCGTTGAAACTGGCCTGTTGAACCCACGCAACACCTGGGCTGACAAAGCCGCTTACGACGAAGCGGCGAAGGCGCTGGCCGGCCTGTTCGTTGAGAACTTCAAGAAGTTTGAAGTGAGCGATGCGATCAAGGCTGCGGGTCCTAAGTTGTAAGACTCGTTTGTTGTGAAAAAGCCGCCTCTTGTGGGCGGCTTTTTTGTGCGCGAAAGGTCAGTCGGCGATATAGCCACAGCATGGTGATCGGCCCCAGGAGCCAGACGCTGAGCGCGGCTTGCCTGGTTAGCGCATATCCAAAGTGGGAGGGGGCAAGCCCCCTCCCACATTGGATCTGCGGTGTGGCTGAGGCCGATGTTCGCTCAGCTGAGGTTTTCCAGGGTCTGCGTGTCCCAGCTGTGGGTCTTGATGGCCAGGTAGAGCATGCCGATGGTCAGCGGGACCTTGTCGCCATGTCCCTTGCCCCGGCGCTTGAGGAATACATCAAAGACCGGCGGGTTGAAGTAACGATAAGTGTCGTAGTCGCCCAGGTCGAGGGCGAACTCCTGCTCCAGCGCTTCCATCAGTTGCTTGGCTTCACTGCCGTCACAGCCCAGGTCGAAGTTGAGTGAGGTTTGCAGGCGGATGGTCTTGTGTTTCGGCAGGCCGATTTCCTCGTGCAGCAGTTGCAAGAGTTGTTGCATGACGGGGTCTTCGGGGAAGTTGGGGGCGAGGTTCATGATGGGGGCACGCAGGAGTGGGTGAGGGGGCTGGTTGCGTTGGCGGCGGTATTTGTTTCGAGTGAAGAAGAGCGCTAAGCCTATCAAGAATACGAATGCAGGTAGGAATGGCATTCTGAGGATCACCGCTACGTAGGGTAGTAGGAACGTCAAAAGAATGCCCGTTATGAGACATGTGACTGCGAAGCGCTTTCTGAGCATTGGGTCTGTGATTTGGTAGTGCAGCACCAAATAGATAACGAAAAAAGAAGCGGATTGAAGGTAAAGGGCCATGTTACTAAGACTCGTCCGAGTAGACATGCGTTGAGAGTGTTGACCGCTGAGGCCCTATGCCTCCTCTCACACTGGCATCCAGACCGATGATGATGTCTCCTGCGTGATATCTGCGAAGCTTGCCGGAAATCGCATCGCCCACGAAGCCCGCGGTTACGTTTGAAATGGCAATCCCCGGTGCTTTAATCGCTCCGGAGATTATTTGTTTGATGAGCACGTTTTGGTCGTTTAACCGATCTGCCTGATTCCGTCTCAAAGGATGTGAAATCGCGACCGCCATTTCGCATGGCAACTCTCTGGCCAGCATTCTTTCGTACAACCTGCTTATCTGATCGCGCACTTGCCGCGCTGCCGTTTTTGCTTCACGCAGGCATAGATTGGCTAAAACATGCCTATTGTCAGGCGCGACAGTGAAGCGAATAAGTGTGAAGGTGGCGCCATAGTGGCCTATGTATTGAGTCCTTTCGATGTTCATGGGTTTCTGCCAAGAAAGTTGAGACCGCGCTATTTTCATTCAGCTGCGGGTAACTTCTGTAGAGGGCTAAGCGGGTGTTTGGAGCAGTTTGGGAAGGGGATGTCGCTGTGTTTGGAGGTTTCCTACACCTGTTTCCGGTGTTTGTGGCTTGGCAGTGCTTTCATAGGCAAACCAGTTCGGTCTGGCTTGCGCCGACAAACCAGTTTGCCTCTGCCATCTGCCGGATGATCTTCGCGGCTTCAGGCGGGATGCGTTCCGGAGTGCAGAACAGCGTATCGCCAGGCGCAGGCTGGCCAGGTAATTGGAACGGCGGATTTTGTGGTAATGATCCTGCTTTTGCTCAAACGTCGGTTCGCTCATCGCAGCGTACTCCTGGGTAGCAATGCTTGATCCTAGCGCAATGCTTCGGCGGGTAGGCGGGATAAAAACCACGTCACATTTTGTATAAAAACTCCGCCAGTCGGCTGAATTCAGCGTATGTTTCACCGCAAAATCTTGTAGGGCAATTCTGCCCGCTACTTAAAGGGAGTTAAGCATGGGTTTGCTTCGTGTCGCTTCGGCGATGTCATTGTGTGCGTTGGCTTTTGCTGTCCAGGCCGAGCAGTTGCCGATTGAAGTACTCAGCGCCGTGGTCAAGGACCAGAAAATCGCCGACGCCGAAGTGCTGCTGCAACGTAACGGCGCGCAGAATGTGGTGGGACGCACCAACGGCCAGGGCCAAGTCACCCTGACCAGCGAAGCCGCCGACGATGCCAGCAACCTGCTGATCATCAAGAAGCCCGGCTATTCCAACCTGGTGGTGAAGTGCCCGTGCAAGGGCATGACCTACGCCATCAGCCCGGTGATGGACAACCTCGACGGCCTGCGCGTCGTGTTGACCTGGGGCCAGACACCGGCAGATCTCGATTCCCACATGATCTTCCCCGGCAACAACATCTACTTTGATAACCAGAAAGGCACCGACGCCGAGCTGGACGTGGATGACACCGACAGCTACGGCCCGGAAACCATCACCCTGCAGAAAAAACACTACGGCGAAAGCTATGTCTACGCCGTGCATGACTACAGCAACGGTAGTAATCCGGGTTCGCGCCAGCTGTCCAGCAGCGAAGCCAAAGTGTTTGTGTACATGGGCCAGTCGTTGGTGCGTACTTATTACGTGCCTAAAAACCGCAGCGGCAACTTGTGGACCGTATTCCGCATGACCGGCAGCGGCGACTTCCAGGACATCAACACCTTCAGCGGCGTCACCGTGAATGCGGCGAATGTACTCAATGAGGTCAAACCGCTGCTCAATGACAGCGTTGCAGTGACCGCGGTTACTGTCAGCTCTTCCGTACAAACTGATGCGAAGCGTCTGAACCTGCAAGGCGAAGCCGCCTACCAAGCGGGTAATCTCGACCAGGCCATCGACCTGTTCCGTCAGGCCATCGAGTTGGACAATGGCTTCGGCAAGGCCTACGGCAACCTCGGCCTGGCCTATCAGAAAGCCGGTAACACGGCCGAGTCGATCTGGGCCAACCGCAAGGCTATCGCCCTGGCAACCGGTGCAAATGCTGCGACGGTACGTGCCGGCGCCTACTACAACATTGCGCGGATCTACGAAGCGGCGGGCCAGTTCCCGGATGCGTTGCGTCACTACCAGTTGGCCAAGGAGCAAAAGGCCAATCCGGTGTATGACACGGCGATTGAGCGAGTGCGCAATCGCTGATTCAGCTGTAGCGCAGTTCTGAAAATGTGGGAGGGGGCTTGCCCCCGATAGCGGTGGGTCAGCCAGCTTATTTGTCGCTGACCCGCTGCAATCGGGCGCAAGCCCCCTCCCACATTTGGTTTGTGGTGTTCCTACAGCCACAGTCGAACTTGTCGAATTTGGCCCAAGGCCATTGCTGCACCCTGTGTATCATCCTGTCTCTCTTTTCCATGCGACCTTTCTCGATTCGCTGAGCTTACTGGGCTACGTTTTTAAGCCACCTTCAGCGGTCAATGGAGTGACAGCCTATGCACGACACCCTCCAGCAGGTCTTTGGTTACCCCCAGTTTCGTTTGGGCCAGGAAGAAACGGTCAGTGCCGTTCTGGCCGGTCGTTCGGCGGCCGCAATTTTCCCTACTGGGTCGGGTAAATCCCTGTGTTATCAGCTGTCGGCGGTGTTGTTGCCGCACCTGACGCTGGTGGTCTCGCCGCTGTTGGCGTTGATGCAGGACCAGTTGGGCTTTTTACAGCGCCATGGCATTTCGGCAGGCAGCATCGATTCGGCCCAGAGCCGCGAAGACGCCAATGACGTCATGGCCCGCGCCCGTTCCGGTGAACTGAAAATCCTGATGATTTCCGTAGAGCGCTTGAAGAACGAGCGTTTTCGCAACTTTCTGCAAAGTGTGCAGATCTCGCTGCTGGTGGTGGACGAGGCGCACTGCATTTCCGAGTGGGGCCATAACTTCCGTCCGGACTACCTGAAGCTGCCGGACTACCAGCGCCAGTTCAAGATCCCACAAGCTCTGCTGCTGACGGCTACAGCCACGCCCAAGGTGATTGCCGATATGCAGGCGAAGTTCGCCATTGCGCCGGGTGATGTGGTGACCACGGGGTTCTACAGGCCGAACCTGAACCTGTTGGTCGAACCGGTCAGCGGTGCGGATAAGCGCCGTCGCCTTGTGCAGTGGATGAACGAGCGCGCGAACCAGCCGAGCATCGTCTACGTCACCCTGCAGAAAACCGCTGAACAGATCGCCGAGCATCTGAATCGCAATGGCATCCAGGCCGAGGCGTATCACGCCGGTTTGCCCCACGATAAACGTGAGGGCATCCAGCAGCGCTTCATGGGCGGGCGTTCCAATTGCATCGTTGCCACCATCGCGTTCGGCATGGGCATCGACAAGAGTGACATCCGCAATGTGGTGCACTTCGACCTGCCCAAATCCATCGAGAACTACAGCCAGGAAATCGGCCGTGCCGGGCGTGATGGGCAGCCCTCGGACTGTCTGGTGTTGGCCAACCGTGACAGCCTGAATGTGCTGGAAAACTTTGTGTACGGTGACACGCCTGAGCAGGAGGGTATCCGCCGGGTGCTGGAGGACTTGCAGGCGGCGCGCAGTGAAGGGCAGTGGGAGTTCTTGCTGAGGTCGCTGTCGGACCACAGCAATATCCGCGAGCTGCCACTCAAGACGCTGCTGGTGCAGTTGGAACTCAAGGGCGTGATCGCACCGCGCTACGCGTTTTATGCCGAGTACCGGTTCAAGTACCTGATCGAACCTGAAGCGTTGCTGGCGCGGTTTTCTGGTGAGCGGCAGCAGTTTGTCGCGGCGATTATCCAGGTGTGCAAGCGTGCGAAAACATGGGCGACGGTGGATTTCGATGCGCTGTATCAACAGCACAATGCCGAGCGCAATCGCGTGGTGAAGGCGCTGGATTACTTCCAGGAACAGGGCCTGATCGAGCTGGAAAGCAAGCAGATGACGGAGGTCTACAGCCTGCTGAACACCGACTTTGATCCACAGGTGCTGAGCGCCGAGTTATACACAGGCTTCAAGCAGCACGAGGTGACGGAAGTGGCGCGGATTCACGCGATGCTTGATCTGTTCGCCACCGAGCAGTGCCTGGGTCAGCGCCTGGCCCAGTATTTTGGTGATGAAAAAGCCCCTCAACGTTGCGGACATTGCTCGGTCTGCCACGGCCATGTGGCGCACTTGCCGTCACCGCCAGGTCTACCGCCGCTTGTGGATAAAAATTTCATGGGGCTGTGCGGTGATTTTATCCACAGGCATCATGAGCACACGGGCGAGCTGCCGGGTGCGGAGCGGCTGACGCGCTTTCTCGGTGGCATCAGCGTGCCGCTGTTTACCAAGCTGAAGGCGCGGGGCATTCCCGGTTTTGCAGCGCTGGAGGACTACCCCTATGCCGACGTCCGCAGCTGGACCGAAGTCCATTTGAATGACCTGTAAACCCACATTCACCCGAGGTGCCCATGCCTGATTCAGTGCCACAGCGTGCCGATTACCCTCACTTCCAACCGATCATCACGCGTTGGCACGACAATGACGTGTATGGCCACGTGAATAACGTCACCTACTACAGCTTTTTCGATACGGCGGTGAACACCTACCTGATCGAGCAGGGTGGGTTGGATATTCATGGCGGCGACGTGGTGGGGTTTGTGGTGAGTTCGGCGTGCGATTACTTTGCGTCGATCGCCTTCCCCGAGCGTATCGACATCGGCCTGCGTGTGAGCAAGTTGGGCAATAGCTCAGTGCAGTATGAGTTGGCGGTGTTCAAGGCAGGCGAAGAAGAAGCCTGCGCGGCGGGGCGTTTTGTACATGTGTTTGTGGACCGGGGGTCGAACCAGCCGGTGACCATTGCGGGGCTGTTGCGCGAAGCGTTGCAGCGGTTGGTCATCCAACCCTGATTTTTCAAGCTGCACTGAAGCAAATGTGGGAGCGGGCTTGCTCGCGAAAGCGGTGAGTCAATCAGCACATCTCTAGCTGAAAGACCGCCTTCGCCAGCAAGCCCGCTCCCACATGGGTACGCAGTGTTCGTTAAACCGCGAGCTTACCGGTGACGGTAGTGATGCTTGTTCTTGCGATGCCCGTAGGCGTGGCCGCGGCCTGGGTGATCATCACGGTCATAGCGACGGTAGTCGCGGCCACGATCACGACGATCATCGTCATCGCTCTTGTTGCCCATGTAGTTGCCCAGTGCACCGCCCGCGCCACCGCCGGCGGCAGAGCCGATCAGTGCACCGGTGCTGCCGCCGACACTGCGGCCTACGACGTTGCCGCCGGCTGCGCCCAGCGCGCCGCCAATAGCGGCTTCGCCACGGCTGCGCTTGTCGGCGCCGACTGCACTACCACCTGCGCCGCCCAGGGCCGCGCCGATGGTCGAACCGGTATTGCCGCCCAATTGCTGGCCGACGACAGAACCTAGAACCCCGCCCAATGCGCCGCCTACACCGGCTTCGGTGGTGCCACCGGCCATGGCTGCGCCACTGACCAGGCCAAGGGACAACAAGAGAATCGAGGAGAACTTCATTCGGGAAACCTCAAGAGGATGACGGCGCGATCCTGAGGCTGTATTGACATGGTGACAATAGAAATCCGACCAGTAACACGAGTTGTACACAATTCGCTAAGTTACTGTTTTAGATCGGGAACTTAAGTGATTTTTGCGGGTCATTAGCTACTTCGGAACGGCCGCTTTTATGCAAAAGCGGCCTTTTTTGTGTCCGAAATGATCAGTCAGGCCGTACGCGCCATTATCAGGCCATCGTCACTCGCGGCCTCTAAACGGATCGCCACGAACTTTGACGTTGGCGTATGGCTGCCATCCCCAGTGCTTTCCAGAGGCACCAGCGGGTTCACTTCCGGGTAGTAAGCGGCTGCCTGGCCTGCCGGAATATCAAATGCCAGCAAGGTGAAGCCTTTCACACGACGCTCACGGCCATCTTCCCACAGCGACACGATGTCGGCCTTCTGCCCTGGCTTGAAGCCGAGGCGGATGATGTCGGCCTCGTTGACGAACAGCACATCACGCTGGCCTTTTACGCCGCGATAACGGTCGTCCAAGCCATAAATGGTGGTGTTGTACTGATCGTGGGAGCGCATCGATTGCATGATCAGGTCTGGTACCCGGCCCGTGGCGTGGGTGCGTTCGTGGATCAAGTCTTTGGGCAGGATGTTCGGGCGGAAGTTGGCCCGGCCCGACGGCGTGTTCCAGCGGCGTGCGCCGGCAGAGTTACCCAAGTAGAAGCCACCTGGGTTTTTGATTTTCTCGTTGAAGTCCTTGAAGCCCGGGATGGTGTCGGCAATCAGGTCGCGGATGCGGCTGTAGTCGGCCACCAGCCAGTTCCAATCCACCGGCTTGCTGCCCAGCGTCGCGGCGGCAATGCCGGCGAGGATTGCCGGCTCGGATTTCATCAGCTTCGACAGCGGTTGCAGTTGGCCGTTGGAGCCGTGAACCATGCTGAACGAGTCTTCTACCGTGACCGCTTGCGGGCCATCGGCCTGGATGTCGATGTCGGTACGGCCCAGGCACGGCAGGATCAGCGCGTCCTTGCCATGCATCAGGTGGCTGCGGTTGAGCTTGGTGCTGATCTGCACGGTCAGGTCGCAATTGCGCAGCGCTTCGAAGGTGCGCGGGCTGTCCGGGGTGGCTTGGGCGAAGTTGCCGCCCAGGCCGATAAACACTTTGGAGCGGCCTTCCAACATGGCGTGAATCGCTTCCACCACGTTGTGGCCATGGGTGCGCGGTACCTGGAACTTGAAGCGACGCTCCAGCGAGTCGAGGAACGCCACCGGTGGGCGCTCGTTGATGCCCATGGTGCGGTCGCCCTGCACGTTACTGTGGCCACGTACCGGGCACAGGCCGGCGCCTGGCCGGCCGATGTTGCCGCGCAGCAGCATCAGGTTGGCGATTTCCTGGATAGTCGGCACCGAGTGGCGATGCTGGGTGATGCCCATCGCCCAGCACATGATCACATTCTTGCCTTTGGCATACATGCGCGCCGCTTGCTCGATCTCCACCAACGGCAGCCCGGACTGCGCGACGATTTCATCCCAGGAGGTGTCGTCGATCTGGCCCAGGTAATCAAGCACGTTGGTGGTGTGCTCGTTGAGGAAGTCGTGGTCGAACACGGCTTCCATGCCTTCGGCTTGCGCCTGGCGCTCCCACAGCAGCAGGAACTTGGCCATGCCGCGCAGGATGGCCATGTCGCCACCCAACGCGGGGCGGAAGTAGGCGGTGTTGGTCGGCTTGTCACCGTTGGTGAGCATTTCCAGCGGGTGTTGCGGGTGCTGGAAGCGTTCCAGGCCGCGCTCTTTCAGCGGGTTGATACACACCACCTGGGCGCCGCGTTTGACCGCTTCACGCAACGGTTCGAGCATGCGCGGGTGGTTGGTACCAGGGTTCTGGCCCCAGACGAAAATCGCGTCGGCATGTTCGAAATCATCAAAGGTCACGGTGCCTTTGCCGACGCCCACGCTCTGCGCCAGGGCCACGCCGCTGGCCTCGTGGCACATGTTCGAGCAGTCCGGGAAGTTGTTGGTGCCGTAGGCGCGCACGAACAACTGATACAGGTATGCCGCTTCGTTACTGGCCCGGCCCGAGGTGTAGAACTCGGCCATGTCTGGGCTGGGCAGTGCATTGAGATGTTTGCCGATCAGGTCGAAGGCCGCTTCCCAGCTGACCGGTGTGTAGCGGTCGCTTTCGGCGTCGTAGCGCATCGGCTCGGTCAGGCGGCCCTGGTATTCAAGCCAGTAATCGCTCTGTTCCAGCAGTGCAGTGACGCTGTGTTTGGCGAAGAAGGCCGCATCCACACGACGTTTAGTGGCTTCCCAATTGACCGCCTTGGCGCCGTTTTCGCAGAACTTGACCATGCCGCTTTCCGGCGAGTCGCCCCAGGCACAGCCCGGGCAGTCGAAACCGCCGTTCTGGTTGGTCTTGAGCATCATGCGCAGGTTCTTCAGTGCGTTGTCACTGGTCAGCCAGGCCTGCGCCACGCTGATCAGCGCGCCCCAGCCACCCGCCGCGCCTTTATACGGTTTATAGCGCGGGGTTGGGGTTTGGTCGGCTTGATGATGATTGCTCACGGCTGGTTCTCCATCGCAGGGCTGTAGACCCGCGGCGCACTTTTCTGCGGCAGGTGGATGAGATTGAGGTTATGCCGGCGTGCCCATTGCAGGGCCAGGCCGGTGGGCGACGACAGGCTGACCAGGGTCTGGATGCCTGCGCGCAACACTTTCTGGATCAATTCGAGGCTGCAACGGCTGGTGACAATCGCCAGTCCGCCGTCGGTCGGGATCTTTTGGCGGATCAGTGCACCGATCAACTTATCGAGGGCGTTATGGCGGCCGATGTCTTCGCGGCCCAGTAACAATTCGCCCTGGCTGTTCATGAACACCGCCGCATGTACCGCGCCGCTGTATTGGCCCAAAGGTTGGAAGGCGCTGATGCGCTGGCGCAGGCCATCAAGCCATTCCGCTGGGGGCAGCGGTGCGCCGGGCAAGACTTCAAGGTCCGGCAAGGCTTGTTCCACCGCCTCTACACCGCATAAACCACAGCCGCTGGTACCCGCCAATTGACGACGTTGCTGCTTGAGGTTCCAGAACGCGCGGCTGGAAATCTGCACCTGGGCGTACTGTGTCGAGCCGGAGCCACTGAGTTTCAGATCATAAATGTCGCTAACGTCAGCGATAATGCCGCTGCCGATGCTGAAACCGACGATAAAGTCTTCCAGATCCGTCGGCGTGACCAGCATCACCGCCTGGCTGATGTCGTTATAGGCGATCGCCAACGCCACTTCTTCCGCCAACGCAGTGCTGGCGACCTCGGTGTGTTCGAGATTGCAGTATTGATAGCTCTGGCTGGCGGCGGGCGCGGGCGTTTCAGAGGCGGGCGCCGCGCAGACTGGGCGCTTGGCGTTCATGGGGCAGTACCACCGGCGGATTGATCAGTGTTTAGACTAGGCGCGACAAAGCGTCGCGTCTAATTGCCAGTACTGATCTACCGATAGATGGCGTCGATCAAGACTCGGTTTGCGATTTCTGAAACAGCGCGAAACACGCCTCGGCCAACGCAGAGCGCGGTGCACTGCGGCGCATGATCAGCCCAAGACGCGCGAGGGTGTGGGCATCCTCGATAGGTTGCAGGCGCAAGTGCTCGGTGAGCGCATCCAGGCCGCCGTCCAGCGGCATTACCGCGCAGCACAGTCCGCCGTGCACCGCTTGTAACAACTGATGGACCGCATCGGTCTGCAGCAGCGGTTGGGGGTTGAGCCCACGGCTGTGGAAGTTGTGGTCGATGGACTGGCGAAAGTGCATACCGCTGGTGAGCATGCCCAAAGGCAACTCGATCAGTGCTTCCCAGCTCAACGGCTTGTCACCAAAGCTGAAGAACCGCTGGTCGTAGAGCAAGCCCATGCGGGTTTCTCCCAGGGCCAGCGAGTCAAAGCGTTCATTATCCAAACGTTCCAGATAAGAGACGCCCAGGTCCAAGCGGTTGCTCGCCAATTGTTCAAGGATTTGTTCGGAGCTCAGGGCCGAGAGCTCAAAGCGCAGGCTCGGGTGCTCTTTATGCAGTTGCTGCATCAACGCCAACGGATCAAAGCTCGACAGTGGCACCACGCCCAAACGCAATGTGCCCACCAGGTTGCCGCGACAGGCAGCGGCTTCAGCCTGCAAACCGTCATACGCCGCCAGCACGGTGCGGGCCCACGCCAGCACCCGTTCGCCGGGTGCGGTGAAACCTTCGAAACGCTGGCCGCGATTGACCAACGGCAAGTCCAACTCTTCTTCGAGGCTGCGCAGGCGCATCGACAGGGTGGGCTGAGTGATGTGGCAACGTGCCGCTGCCTGGCCGAAGTGACGGGTTTCGTCGAGGGCGATGAGGAATTTCAGCTGTTTGATGTCCATCTTCGCTCCAGGGCTTATTCCAATGGCGGGGGGATTCTAGCGCGTTTGGGTCTTTGGCCGGGCTGGAACCCAAATCTGTAGGACTGGTCTAGTCTTGGGCATCTGGAATACAACTACCAAGGAGAGCGCACTAATGAGTATTTTCAGCTTTATCAAAGAAGCCGGCGAAAAGCTTGTCGACCTGTTGACGCCGGGTAACGCGAACGCGAGTGAGCAGTTGAAAGACCACGTGTCGAAGGTGGGTCTGGGGAATCCGAATGTGCAGGCCACGGTGGATGGCGACAAGGTGACCGTGACGGGGGAGGTCGCTACCCAGGAAGAGAAAGAGAAAATCCTGCTGGCGCTGGGCAACATCGCCGGTGTTGCCAGTGTTGATGACCAGATCACTGTTTCCGGGCCGGCGGTTGCCGCTGCCCGTTTCGTCGTAGTGAAAAAGGGCGACACCCTGAGTGCGATCTCGCTGGCGGTGTACGGCAACGCCAATCAGTACAACAAGATTTTCGAGGCCAACAAGCCGTTGTTGTCGCACCCGGACAAGATCTATCCAGGCCAGACACTGCGTATCCCTGAGTAAAAGTGTGGGAGGGGCTTGCCCCCTCCCACATTGGGTTCAGAGTCCCGCAATGAGGTCGCGGTAGTCCTCTACTGCTGCAAACTCCGCCGTGTCCTTGGGGCCTTTTTTACTGTCCGGCTCTTTTACCGCCAGCAGATGCCCTACACCAAAATCCCTGGCGCTACGCAGGATCGGCAAGGTGTCGTCGATAAACAGGCTGCGCGAAGGATCAAACTGGATGTCAGCGTGCAGGGCATCCCAGAATTGCGGGTTTTCCTTGGCAAAACCGTAGTCGTGGGAGCTGATCAATCGCTCGAAATACGGCGCCAGTTCAATGCGTTCCAGCTTCAATGACAGCGAATCACGATGGGCGTTGGTGATCAGGATCACACGCTTGCCGGCCTGTTTGATCGCGGCCAGAAAGGTGTCGGCATCCGCGCGCAAGGCGATCAAATGGGCGGTTTCCAGCTTGAGCTCGCGCACCGGGATCTTCAGTTCCGCGCTCCAGAAATCCAGGCAATACCATTGCAACTGTCCGGCGTTACGCTCGAACAGTGGCAGCAATTCCATCTCGGCCATGGCCCGGCTCACCCCATGCAACTCGGCGTAACGCTGGGGCAGGTGTTCCATCCAGAAGTGGTTGTCGTAATGCAGATCCAGCAAGGTGCCGTCCATGTCCAGCAGGACGGTGTCGATGGCGTGCCAGGGCAAAGAGGGCATGGGGCGTTCTCATGTAAGTAAAGATATCCGACACAGACAATCGGAAAAGCCACGGTATAGTAACCCGATCACGCCAAGGAGCCGCTTATGCGCCAGAAACCCACCGTCCTCGCCCGCGAAATAGTCGCCAGTAGCCGTTTGTTCCGCGTGGAGGAAGTGCAATTGCGCTTTTCCAATGGCGTTGAACGGACCTACGAGCGCCTGGTGGGGCGGGGTGCCGGCTACGGCGCGGTGATGATCGTGGCGATGATCGACGAAGATCATGCCTTGCTGGTGGAAGAGTACTGCGGCGGTACCGACGAATATGAGTTGTCCTTGCCCAAGGGCCTGATCGAACCGGGCGAAGACGTGCTGGCGGCGGCAGACCGTGAGCTCAAGGAAGAAGCCGGCTACGGCGCGCGACAGTTGGAACACATTACCGAGCTGTCGCTGTCGCCTGGTTATATGAGCCAGAAAATCCAGGTGGTGCTGGCCACCGATCTCTATGAAGAGCGCCTGGAAGGCGATGAGCCCGAGCCGATGCGCGTGGACCGGGTCAACCTGCGCGAGCTGTCGCAGTTGGCGCAAAACGAGCAATTCAGTGAAGGTCGCGCCTTGGCGGCGTTGTACCTGGTACGAGACCTGTTGATCCAGCGTGGAGCGTTTAGCGCATGAGCGAACTGTTTTTAGGCCACTCGTTTATCGCCCCCGTGATCGAACTGGCTCGCCAGGCGGGAGAAGTCATCCTGCCGTACTGGCGCGCCGATGTGGCGGTGACCTCCAAGGCCGACGATTCGCCGGTGACGGCAGCAGATCTCGCCGCCCACCATCTGATTCTCGCTGGCCTTACCGCGCTGGACCCAAGTATCCCGGTGCTGTCCGAAGAGGACGCCGATATCGACCAGAGCGTGCGCGCCGGCTGGACGCGTTGGTGGCTGGTGGATCCGCTGGACGGCACCAAGGAATTTATCGCTGGCAGTGAAGAGTTCACCGTCAATATCGCCCTGATTGAACACGGGCGCGTGGTGTTCGGTGTGGTGTCGATGCCTACCAGTGGCCGTTGCTACTTTGGCGGTGCGGGGTTGGGCGCGTGGCGCTCCGATGTGAACGACGCACCCAAACAGATCCAGGTGCGCGCAGCGCCAGCGATGGGTGAGGCGTTTACTGTGGTTGCCAGCCGTCGACATACCAGCCCCGAGCAGGAACGTTTGCTGGATGGGTTGAGCGCTGGCGTGGGTGAGTTGAAGTTGGCGAATATCGGCAGCTCGTTGAAGTTCTGCCTGCTGGCCGAAGGCAGTGCCGATTGCTACCCGCGCCTGGCGCCAACGTCGCAGTGGGATACGGCGGCGGCTCAGGGCGTGCTGGAAGGCGCGGGAGGCGAGGTGCTGGAGTTGAGTGGTGAGCCGTTCAGCTACCCGGCGCGAGAATCGTTGCTGAACCCGTTTTTCCTGGCACTGCCGGCGAAGGCCGCGTGGCGTGAGCAGTTGCTGACCTTGGCAAGATCTTAAAACCACCGCAGATCAAAATGTGGGAGGGGGCAAACCCCTCCCACATTTTTTGTGTATTGGCTTCTAGCGGTGCAGGACGTATTGGCCGGTGAAGGCCACTGCGTGTTCCTCATCGCCCTCATTCACAATCCACGTCTCCAGCGCCAAGCGCGCCCGGCCGTAGCGCTTGTAGGTCGCCAAAAAGCGCTTCCACACTTTCTCCTCCGGCGCCGCGCACACAGCGGTCGCATCCCGCGTCACTGGCAGTGGATAACTGATCTGCCCTTCCTGAATCACGATATGCCCGTCTTCAACCCCTTCCTCGCGCAGTTGCAGGTGCAGCCAGCCCCAACCGGCCAGCACCGCGCCGCAGTAGAGGCTACCGCCGAACATGGTGCTCTTGTGGTTGATATTGGCTTGCAGGGGCAGGTGCAGCCGCAGTTGCCCGCCTTGCCAGTCGAGCACCTTGAGGCCCATTTCACGGGTCAGGGGGATGTCGTGGTGCAGGACGGATTCCAGGTAACGGCTGTCGCGGCTCATGGGGGCCTCTTGGTGGGTGGGCAGGGTCATTCGTCGTCAGCGCTTTGGTTGGCGAAGTTCAGGCCGTGCTTGCGCAGTTTGTCGTGCAAGGTCTTGCGCGGCACGCCGAGGGCTTCTGCGAGGCTGCGCATGGAGCTGTGGGGGCGGGTCAGTTCGGCGGCGATCAGGCTTTTCTCGAACTGCTCGACTTGCTCGCTCAAGCCGCCTGGCGTTGAAGTCAGCACGTTGCTGGCGGTATTGTCCGGCGTGCTGTCGAGTGCCAGTTCCAGGCCCAGCGCAAAGCGCTCGGCGGCGTTCTGCAATTCCCGCACATTGCCCGGCCAGTTGTGACGCAACAACAATGCGCGTTGGCCCGGCTGCAGCTCGTGCAACGTCAGGCCGTGGCGGCTGCTGGCTTCGTCGGCGAAGTGCTGGAACAGCATCAACGCATCTTCACCGCGCTCGCGCAGCGGCGGAATGCGCAGCGGCGCGACGTTGAGACGGTAATACAAGTCGGCGCGGAAACGGCCCTGGTCGGCCGACTGGCGCAGGTCTTCCTTGGTGGCGGCGATGATACGGATATCCAGCGGGATCAGTTGATTGCCGCCCAGGCGTTCTACTACGCGCTCCTGCAACAGGCGCAGCAGTTTGACCTGTACATCCAGGCTCATGCTTTCAATTTCATCGAGGAACAAGGTCCCGCCGTTGGCAAATTCGAACTTGCCGATGCGGCGTTTCTGCGCCCCGGTAAAGGCGCCGGGTTCATGGCCGAACAGTTCGCTTTCCACCACCGATTCCGCCAGGGCACCGGCGTTGATCGCCACAAACGGGCCGCTGCGGCGGCTCGACAGGTCGTGCAGTGCACGGGCCACAACTTCTTTGCCGGCGCCGGTTTCACCCAGGATCAGCACGTCGGCCTTGGTCGCCGCCAGTGCGCCGATCTGCTCGCGCAGCCGCAGCATCTGTGGCGAGTGGCCTACCAGGCGCGTGCTCAGTTGCTGGCGGTCGCTGAGGGCCAGACGCAGACTGCGGTTGTCCAGTACCAGGCGGCGCAGGGCCAGAGCGCGACGTACGCTGTCGAGCAGCGAATCGCTGGCAAAGGGTTTTTCAAGGAAGTCATAGGCGCCGGCGCGCATGGCCTGTACCGCCAGCGGCACGTCGCCGTGGCCGGTGATCAGCAGCACCGGCAGGTCGGGGTCCTGGCCGTGGAGTTCAGCCAGCAGTTCCAGGCCGTCCATGCCGGGCATGCGGATGTCGCTGACCACGACGCCCGGCCAGTCCCGCGACAGGCGCGCGGTGAGGCCGGTGGCTTCGCCCAGGGTCAGGACTTTCAGCCCGGCCAGGTCCAGGGTCTGGCACAGGGCCTGACGCAGGTGCGGATCGTCGTCGATCAACACCACCTGAATCTGGTTATCGATACTCATACACTGCGGTCCTCGGACGGTTGCAGACTGACGCCCGGCGAGCCGGCACGCAATTTCAGGGTTAACAGCGCGCCACCTTCCTTGTGGTTGGCGAACGACAGTTCGCCGCCAAAGGCACGCATCAGGGTCTCACAGATCGCCAGGCCCAACCCCAGGCCCTGGGTGCGGGTCTTGGTGGTGTAAAACGGCTCGCTGGCGCGGCCCAGCGCTTCCATGCAAAACCCTGGGCCATTGTCGCGGATGTACAGGTTGACGCCCTGCGCGGTGGTTTCGGCACTCAGCCAGAGTCTGCGCGGTGGGCCTTTTTCGGTGAGGGCGTCGAGAGCGTTGGCCAGCAAGTTGCCCAGCACTTGGCGCAGACGGGTTTCGCCGGCCTGCACCCACAGCGTTGCTTCCGGCAGATCACGGATCAGCTCCACTTCCATCGACCGCCGCCGCTTGGCCAACAGCGCGAGCGCGTCGTCCAGCGCCGGTTGCAGGGCCACGCTCTCCGGGGCATGCCGGTCGCGTCGGGCGAAGGCACGCAGGTGGGCAATGATCGAGGCCATGCGCCCGGTCAGTTCGCTGATCAACTTGAGGTTGCCCCGCGCATCGGCGGTGCGTTCATGGTCCAGCAGGATCTCGGCGTTTTCCGCGTAGCTGCGAATCGCGGCCAGGGGCTGATTGAGTTCGTGGCTGATACTCGCCGACATGGTGCCCAACGCCGACAGCTTGCCCGCTTGCACCAGATCATCCTGGGCGCGCACCAGTTCCTGCTGGGCGTGTTCGCGCTCCAGCACTTCTTGTTTGAGCCGCCGGTTCAGGCCTTCCAGATCGCTGGTCCGTTCGACCACTCGGGCTTCCAGCTCGCGACGCGCCTTGGCTTCAAACGCGATGCGATCCAGGTAATGGCGGCGTCGTTGCATCATCAAACCGAGCAGCAACATCAGCACCAGCAGCGTGGCGCCGCCCACCGCAACCACCGTGCGCACCGGGCGGCTGATCAAGGATTGCGGCGCGAGGATTTCCACATTCCAGCCGGTCTCGGCGATGGCCGTGGATTGGCGCAGCCACGCGGTGCTGCTCAGGCTCAGCGGCTGTGGGTCGCGGGTCGGGTAGGGCTGGATCGCAATGATCGCCTGGCGTTCTTCGTCAGTCAGTGGCCGAGTGGCACGGAACCGCCATTGCGGGCGCGAGGTGAGGATCACCACACCGTTGTGGTCGGTGACCAGCAGTTGTTCAGGCGTGTTGCCCCACAGGCTTTCGGTGTGGTCCAGGTCGACCTTGACCACCAGCACGCCGATGATTTTGTCACCCTCGCGCACGGCGGCGGCGAAGAAGTAACCGCGTTTGGCCGACGTAGTCCCCAGGCCGAAAAACCGCCCCAGGCGCCCGGCCATGGCTTCGCTGAAGTAGGGGCGGAACGAGAAGTTGCGCCCGACAAAACTGTCCTGTTTATCCCAGTTCGAGGCGGCGAGGGTCTTGCCGGTGGTGTCCATCAGGTACATCACTTCCACCCCGGCCTGGGCGGCGACGTCCTTGAGCAGCAGGTTGGCGTTGACCTGGTGGCTGCTGACGTTCGGCGCCTCCAGCACGGTGCGCAGGGCGGGTAAATCGCCCAGGATCTGTGGCAGCACTTCATAGCGGTGCAGGGTGCCCAGCAGGTTGGCGACGTACAGGTCGAGGGTCTGGCGGTTCTGCCCGGCCAGTTCGCTGCGGTAGTAGCGCTCGGCCAAGTGCTCCAACGGCCACAGCAGCGGTGCCAGGCACAACGCCAGCAGGGCGAGGCTGCGCCAGCGGGGTCTTCGCGGAAGGGATGGAGTCATGGGAGTCGTGCGCCTGTGGGTACAGGCGCATTATGCCTAGTGCTGCTGTGCAAGACACTCGCGCAATGCGTCTTGCCAGTCTGGCTGGCTGACGTGCCACTGTTGCTGCAGGCGGCGGCAATCGAGGCGCGAGTTCAGTGGGCGCCTGGCGGGCGTCGGGTAGGCGCAGGAGGGGATCGCCTCAAGTTCAGCACACTGTTTCCCTTCGGCGCGCAGGTGCTCGCCAATCGCCTGGGCGAAGCCGAACCACGACGTCTCACCTTGGGCCGTCAGGTGGTAGACGCCCCATTCGCCGATCTCGCCGGCCTGCCAACGCTCGATCAATGCGCGGGTGCTGCCGGCAATGGTACCGGCCCATGTTGGCGCGCCAATCTGGTCAGCCACGATGCGCATCTGCGGTTTCTCTTGCAGCAGACGTTGCATGGTCAGCAGGAAATTCTTGCCCGTGTTGGAGTAGACCCAGCTGGTGCGCAGAATCAGGTATTCGCCGCCCACCGCTGCAATCGCCTGCTCGCCCTCCAGCTTGCTCTGGCCGTACACGCCCAATGGGTTCGGCGTGTCGACCTCGGTGTAGGGCGCAGCCTTGCTGCCGTCGAACACGTAGTCGGTGGAGTAGTGAATCAGCGGAATGCCCAGGGCCTTGGCTTCCTCGGCGAGGATGCCGGGGGCGATGGCGTTGATGGCGAAGGCGGCGTCCGGTTCGCTTTCGGCCTGATCGACCGCCGTGTGGGCGGCGGCGTTGATGATCAGGTCGGGGCGATGGGCGCGGGTTTGCTCGCGGATCTGCTGCGGTTTGGCCAGGTCGAGCTGCTCGCGGCTGAGCACAATCAGTTCGCCCAGCCCCTGAAGGTGCTGTTGCAGTGCCTGGGAGACTTGGCCACGTTGGCCGGTAATCAGAATCTTCATGGGAACAGATCGGCCTCCATCAGCAGTTTGCCCGCCTGGTCCTTGGCGGACAGTCGGGGCGGCTCGGTCAGCTCCCAGTCGATAGCCAGCGTCGGGTCATTCCACAGGATGCTGCGCTCGGCGCTCGGTTGGTAGTAGTCGGTGGTCTTGTACAGGAACTCGGCGTAGTCGCTCAGCACTACAAACCCATGGGCAAACCCTTCCGGCACCCACAACTGGAGGTGGTTTTGCGCCGACAGGCGTACGCCCACCCACTGGCCGAAGTTCGGCGAGCTGCGGCGAATGTCCACGGCGACGTCGAGCACTTCGCCCGCCGTGACACGCACCAGTTTGCCTTGGGTGTGCTCCAGTTGGTAATGCAGGCCCCGCAGCACGTTTTTTTGCGAGCGCGAGTGGTTGTCTTGCACAAACTCGCGCTTGAGCCCGGTGGCCTCGGCAAAGGCCCGGGCGTTGAAGCTTTCGTAGAAAAAACCGCGTTCGTCACCGAACACTTTTGGTTCGAGGATCAAGACGCCGGGAAGCGATGTATCGACGACATTCACTGGTTGTCTCCCGCCAGGGAATACAGGTACTGGCCATAACCGGTCTTGCCGAAGTATTTGGCGCGTTCGAGCAGGTGAGCGCGGTCGATCCAGCCGTTGCCATAGGCGATTTCTTCAAGGCACGCCACTTTGAGGCCCTGGCGGCGCTCGATGGTCTGCACGTACTGCGAGGCGTCGAGCAAACTGTCGTGGGTGCCGGTATCCAGCCAGGCGAAACCCCGACCAAAGCGCTCCACCTGCAAGTCACCGCGCTTGAGGTAAGCGTTGTTGACGTCGGTGATTTCCAGTTCACCTCGGGCGGAGGGTTTGACCGCCTTGGCGATGTTGATCACGTCATTGTCGTAGAAATACAGGCCGGTGACGGCATAGCTGGATTTCGGCACGGCGGGTTTTTCTTCGATGGACAGGGCGCGACCTTCGCTGTCGAAGTCGATCACGCCGAAGCGCTCCGGATCTCTGACCCAATAGCCAAACACCGTGGCGCCTTTGCCGCGATTCACCGCCGCATGCAACTGCTCGCTGAAGCGCTGGCCGTGGAAAATGTTGTCGCCCAGGATCAGGCATACGGGGTCGTTGCCGATGAACTGCTCGCCAATCAGGAAGGCTTGCGCCAGCCCGTCCGGCTTCGGTTGCTCGGCGTAGCTGAAGGTCACGCCAAACTGGCTGCCGTCACCCAGCAGGTTGCGGTATTGCGGTAAGTCCGCCGGGGTGGAGATCACAAGGATCTCCTTGATGCCGGCCAGCATCAGTACCGAGATCGGGTAGTAGATCATCGGCTTGTCGTAGACCGGCAGCAGTTGTTTGGAGACACCCAGCGTGATGGGGTGCAGGCGCGTGCCGGAGCCACCGGCCAATACGATTCCTTTCATCATGCGATCAGATCCCTCATGTCGGTGTTGCCCAATCGTTCACCCTGATAACTGCCATCCTGGACCCTTCGGCACCATTCCAGGTTATCGAGGTACCACTGCACGGTTTTGCGCAGCCCGGTTTCAAAGGTTTCTTCGGGTACCCAACCCAGGTCGCGCTCGATTTTGCTGGCGTCGATCGCGTAGCGTTGGTCGTGGCCTGGACGGTCTTTCACGAACGTGATCAGGTCGGTGTAGTGCTCGACGCCCTGCGGGTGTCGGGGTGCCAATTCCTCCAGCAAGCGGCAGATGCTGCGCACGACGTCGATGTTCTTTTGCTCGTTGTGGCCGCCGATGTTGTACGTCTCGCCGACCGCGCCGTGCGTCACGACGGTGAGCAGCGCACGCGCATGGTCCTCTACAAACAACCAGTCGCGCACTTGCAAACCATCACCATAGACCGGCAACGGCTTGCCCGCGAGGGCGTTGAGGATCACCAGCGGGATCAGCTTTTCAGGAAAGTGGAAGGGGCCGTAGTTGTTCGAGCAGTTGGTCAGCAGCACGGGCAGACCATAGGTGCGCTGCCAGGCGCGGACCAGGTGGTCGGACGCGGCTTTGCTGGCCGAGTAGGGCGAGCTGGGCGCGTAGGGCGTGGTTTCGGTAAACAGATCGTCCACGCCGTGGAGGTCGCCGTAGACCTCATCGGTCGAAATATGGTGGAAGCGAAACGCGCTCTTGTCCGGCCCGGACAGTGTTTGCCAGTAGCCTCGTGCAGCTTCCAGCAGGCTGTAGGTGCCGACGATATTGGTCTGGATAAAATCCGACGGACCGTCAATCGAACGGTCGACGTGGGATTCAGCGGCCAGGTGCATGATCGCGTGGGGCTCGAAGCGCGCGAGCACGGCGCTGACGGTGGCCTGGTCGATGATGTCGGCCTGGACAAACTCATAGCGGCTATCGGACGCGATGCTGGTCAGCGATTCCAGATTGCCGGCGTAGGTGAGTTTGTCGAGGTTGAGCACTTCATGCTCGGTGTGCTGAATCAGGTGACGTATCAAAGCAGAACCGATAAAACCGGCGCCACCGGTAATGAGAATGCGCATGACGGGGGCCCTTTTTCCTTAGACGGACGTTCAGTGAGTGGAGCATAGCGGGTGTTATGGCGCTGGTCAGGGCGGTCTGTGTGTGGGGGTTGCGCAAGCCCCCCGAACAATGGCGATATACACGTCTAAAAAATTGAGGCCACCCCCATGCTGCTCGCCACGTTGATCCACCGTGCCAGTCTATCCTGCCCGCAAGTAGGCCCCGATCAGGCGGCTCAACTCCTTGCGCAGCATTACGGCCTTAGTGGCACGTTGCAGTCACTGGGCAGTCAGCAAGACCTCAATTACAAAGTCGACAGCTCCCGTGGCCGGTTTGTTCTCAAAATCTGCCGGGGCGACTACGCGGCGGTGGAGTTGCATGCCCAGCACGCGGCCCTCAACACATTGCAGGGCGTGCGCGTGCCCAAGGTCATCAAAGCACTGAGCGGTGAGGAGCTGCTGACCGTGACGCTCGACGGCCAGACCCTGCACCTGCGGTTGCTGGACTACATCGACGGCCAGCCGTTGACCCATCTGCCGCATCTGGGGCGCGATGTGATTGCAGGCTTCGGTGACCTGTGCGGTCGCATGAGCCTCGCGCTGGCTGGCTTCACCCACCCTGGCCTGGAGCGCACCCTGCAATGGGACCCGCGCCATGCCAGTGAACTGATCACCCACCTGTTGGCCACCCTGGAAAACCTGCCCCACCGGGCCGCGCTGGAACAGATCGCCGAACAGGTTGAAGCGCGCATCCGCCCCTTGGCCGAGCGCCTGCCGTGGCAGGCCGTGCACATGGACATCACTGACGACAATGTGGTGTGGCAACGCGATGCCCAGCGGCACTGGCAACTTCAGGGCGTTATCGATTTCGGCGACCTGGTGCACACCTGGCGCATTGCCGACCTGTCGGTGACCTGCGCCGCCCTGTTGCACCATGCCGATGGCGACCCGTTTGCCATCCTGCCGGCGGTCCAGGCGTGTCATGCGGTTACGCCGCTGCAACGTGAGGAATTGCAGGCGCTGTGGCCGCTGATCGTCGCCCGTGCGGCAGTGCTGGTGCTGAGCAGCGAACAGCAGCAGCGCCTGGATCCGGATAACGCCTACCTGTTGAAAAACGCCGAACACGAGTGGGAAATTTTCCATGTAGCAACGTCGGTGCCATTTGAATTGATGGCGGCTGCGATTCTCAGCAGTGTTGGCGAGACGCTGGCGCCGATTGCCAGCGATGACTTCGCCCCGTTGCTCCCCGGTCTGGTGGGGCGGGAGTTTGCGCTGATCGACCTGGGCGTGCTCAGTCCGCATTTCGAGGCGGGCAATTGGGAAACCCCGGGGGTTGACCGTCGGTTATTGGATGAAGCCGCAACCGTGCATGGGTTGGCGGCCAGTCGGTATGGGCAGTACCGGCTGTCGCGTACCTGCCCGGACAGCGCCGCCGAGCCAGACACTTTCGCGCTCCATGTAGAGCTGCATTTGCCCCATGGCACGTTGCTGGAAGTGCCTTTTGCCGGGACGCTGCACCAGGGCGGCGATGGCCTTGTGAGTGTGCGAGGCGTCGAGCTGAGCGTGCGGCTATGGGGAGTGAACACCTCATTAAAACCGGGCTCATTGCTGGTAAAAGGGCAGGTTCTGGGCGAGGTTCATGCGCCGCTGACCGTGCAACTGTGCCGTGCCGAACTCGAACCGCCGCTGTTTTGCACGCCGTCTCGCGCCTTGGCCTGGCAAGCCTTGTGCCCATCGCCCGCCGCCTTGCTGGGGCTGGCATGCGATGCCGAACCGGAGCTGGACCCTCACGCGCTGCTGGCCCGCCGTGACGCCAGTTTTGCCCGGTCGCAAAAACACTATTACGTCGATCCGCCACGCATCGAACGCGGCTGGCGCAACCACCTGATCGACATGCAGGGCCGGTCCTACCTGGACATGCTCAATAACGTCGCGGTGCTGGGCCATGGCCACCCACGCATGGCGGCGGTGGCGGCGCGGCAATGGTCGCTGCTCAATACCAACTCGCGGTTTCACTATGCCGCAATTGCCGAGTTTTCCGAGCGCTTGCTGGCGTTGGCGCCGGCGGGCATGGACCGGGTATTCCTGGTCAACAGCGGCACCGAGGCCAACGACCTGGCCATCCGCCTGGCCTGGGCCTACAGCGGCGGGCGCGACATGCTCAGTGTGTTGGAGGCTTATCACGGCTGGTCAGTGGCGGCGGATGCGGTGTCCACCTCGATCGCCGACAACCCCCAGGCGCTGAGCAGCCGCCCGGACTGGGTGCACCCGGTGACTGCGCCGAATACTTATCGCGGTGAATTCCGTGGGCAGGACAGCGCGCCGGACTACGTACGAAGCGTGGAACATAACCTGGCGAAAATCGCCGCAAGCAAACGTCAGTTGGCCGGGTTTATCTGTGAGCCGGTGTACGGCAATGCCGGTGGCATCTCTCTGCCGCCGGGTTATTTGCAGCAGGTGTACGGGTTGGTTCGCGCCCAGGGCGGCGTGTGTATCGCCGATGAGGTGCAGGTGGGTTACGGCCGCATGGGGCATTTCTTCTGGGGCTTTGAAGAGCAGGGCGTGGTGCCCGACATCATTACCATGGCCAAGGGCATGGGCAACGGCCAGCCACTCGGCGCCGTGATTACGCGTCGAGACATTGCCGAGGCGCTGGAGGCTGAAGGGTATTTCTTCTCGTCCTCAGGGGGCAGCCCGGTGAGTTGCCGCATCGGCATGGCGGTGCTGGACGTGATGGAGGAAGAAAAATTGTGGGAAAACGCCCAAGAGGTAGGCGGGCATTTCAAGGCGCGCTTGGAAGCACTCATTGATCGCCACCCCTTGGTGGGCGCGGTTCACGGTTCCGGTTTTTATCTGGGCCTGGAGTTGGTGCGCGATCGGCAAACCCTGGAGCCAGCGACTGAAGAGACCACGCTGCTGTGCGACCGTCTGCGCGAGTTGGGGATTTTCATGCAACCGACCGGTGACTACCTGAACATCCTCAAAATCAAGCCGCCGATGGTGACGTCTAAACGGAGCGTGGACTTTTTTGTCGACATGCTGTCGAAGGTGCTCGATGAACACTTGTGATTAATCGATTGTTATCGGTTATTCCCTGTCATATTTATCGATCATGCTGTTTGATTGCTTTTAAAGCCGATTTTTATCCGTTATAAAGTCGGCCTCTACCCCCATTCGGAGCCCTGATCGCCATGACCACCCTGCACAGCACACCCCGCGCCGATGGCTTCCACATGCCCGCCGAATGGGCGCCACAGACGCAAACGTGGATGGTCTGGCCCGAGCGCCCGGACAACTGGCGTCTGGGTGGTAAACCGGCGCAGGCGGCGCACGTGGCGGTGGCCAAGGCCATTGCACGGTTTGAACCGGTGACCGTGGCGGTTTCTGCCGGCCAGTATGAAAACGCCCGCGCCCGTTTGGACGTGCCGAATATTCGTGTGGTGGAAATGTCCAGCGACGACGCTTGGGTACGCGACACCGGCCCGACGTTCGTGATCAACAACAGCGGCGAAGTGCGCGGCGTGAACTGGGATTTCAACGCCTGGGGCGGTTTTGATGGCGGGCTGTACTCGCCGTGGAATCGCGACTCACAGGTGGGCGGCAAGATCCTCGAAATCGAACGTGCGCCGCGTTACCGCACCGAAGGTTTTGTGCTGGAAGGCGGTTCGATTCATGTCGACGGCGAAGGCACCCTGATCACCACCGAAGAATGCCTGCTCAACCGCAATCGCAACCCGCACCTCGAACGCGCCGAGATTGAAGCGGTGCTGAGTGCCAACCTGGCTGTGGATAAGATCATCTGGCTGCCGGATGGCCTGTTCAACGACGAGACCGACGGCCATGTGGATAACTTCTGCTGCTACGTGCGCCCTGGCGAAGTGTTGCTGGCCTGGACCGACGATGTGCAAGACCCGAACCACGCACGCTGCCACGCGGCCATGGACGTGCTGCAAAGCAACACCGACGCCCAGGGCCGCCCGTTTACAGTGCATAAAATGCCGATCCCGGGGCCGCTGTACGCCACGCAGGAAGAATGTGCAGGTGTCGATCCGGTGGACGGCACCCAGGAACGCAACCCGACCGTGCGGTTGGCCGGTTCCTACGTCAACTTCCTGATCGTCAACGGCGGCATCATCGCGCCAAGTTTCGACGACCCGCTGGACAGCGAAGCCAAGACCATCCTGCAGAACCTGTTTCCGCAACACGAAGTGGTGATGGTGCCCGGCCGTGAACTGTTACTGGGCGGCGGCAATATCCACTGCCTGACCCAACAGCAACCGGCCCCGCACAAAAACTGAGTGCAGTTGTAACAGCGCCTTTCCAGAAGTGAGGCGCTACTCGGTATCAGCGCCCACAGCAAGCCCCCGGCCCCGTAAGGCCGGGGGCTTTTTTGTGTCTATCTGCCTGTAGATACGCCACATTGGCATAGCTCTTGTATCGGTGTTGCCACAGCGGCCCAAGGTGATGACTGCACGGTTCTGTCATAAACCTTGAGTAAGTTAGCCGCTCAAGCAGTAGGAGAGAGCGCTGAAATGAACGCCGATATCAACCCGATGTACACGCGCACCTTCCACCCTTCACGGGTTAACAACGACACGATCCATGCGCTGGGGCAGTGGTTGAAGGAGCACGGCACGCGGCAGGCCCGGCAGCAGCCGGATCTGCGCAGCGTGATGAGTGAACGCTACCCGGTGGGGCTGTTCAGCGAGGATGAAGTGCATGCGTTGTGTGAGTTGATGTGTAACTGAAGGACACTCAAAGCCAAATGTGGGAGCGGGCTTTAGAAACTGTAAGTGCCCGTTACCACCAGGTTACGTGGCTCGCCCGGCTGAATCTGCGCCACGCTAGTCGCCGATTCGTAGTAAGTCTTATCGGCGATGTTGTTCAGCGCCGCCCGTACATCCCATTCCTTATGGCGGAACCCGACCAGTCCATCCCAAGTGCCATAACCGGGTAGGACCACGGTGTTGAGGTTGTCAGCGTAACGGTCGCCCACCAGCGTCAGGCCGGTTTCCGCGTACCAGCCCATTTCCGGTTTCCAGGTGATAAACAGGCTCGCATTGCGCTTGGCCACATCGCTGACGCGTTTGCCCTCAAAGCCGTTGTTGTCCTTCTCGACCTTGGCATCCTGCACGCCGATACCGCCGCGTACAGACCAGTTGCCGACGATCTTGCCGGTGGCGGTCAGCTCCACGCCACGCGAGCGTTGCAGGCCACTGAGCAGGGTGATGGTACGGTCCAGCGGGTCGCTGGTGCGGCGGTTGTAGAGTTCCAGTTCGTACACCGCCAGAGTGGTGCTCAAGCGGTCGTCGAGCCAGTCGCTTTTCACGCCGATTTCTTTCTGCTTGGTCATCTCGGGGCTCAGGTCGTTGACGCTGCCGGCGGCGTTGGGGGTGATGCCGATCACACCGCCACCGGCCGGGGAGAACGTCTTGCTCCATGACGCATAAAACGAGTGGTGTTCCAGAGGCGTCCACACCAGGCCGAAACGTGGGCTGGCCTTGCGGCTGTCGACCTCCTGCTGAATATGGGTCAGCTTGTTTTTGGTGCTCACTTCAAACATGTCGTAACGCACGCCGGCCAGCACTTGCCACTGATCATTCAGGCGCAATTGGTCCTGGACGTAAATGGCGCGGCTTTCGACTTCGGTGTGGTTGTTGCTCGACACGTTCATGCGCCCGGTGTGGCTCAGATGACGATTCGGCCGGTTGAGGTCAAGCGCCGGTACGGTCGGGCCAGCACTGTACAGCTTCGGATCGCGACGTTGACTGCCCAGCTCAAGGCCGGTGAGCAGGCGGTGTTCCAGGCCGTAGGTGCTGAAGCTGCCTTCGAGCTCGACGTTGTTGAATATGTTGAGGGTGGTCAGGTCCTGTTGCCAGCGTTGGCGCGTCACGCTGTTGTTCAAACGGTTGTAGGCGGTTTGGTAGGTGTTGTCGAAATCGCTGTCGAGCTTGAACACGCCGAGGGTCTGGCGCAGTTGCCAGTTATCGTTGAGCTCATAGGTCAGCTTGGAGCGCAGGGACTGAGCTTTGTCGTCGATGTAGTCGCGGCCGTCGCCGTAGGTGGTGCTGCGGCTCACATCCGCCGGGCGCCCGTTGACGCCGGGCACGCCGCGATCCGGCGTGCGGTTGTAGCGGCTGTATTCGTATTGCACCAGCCAGTTCAGGTCAGGCGTGAGCTGCCAGCTCATGGACGGCGCAAACAGTTGGCGACTACCGCTGATGTCATCGCGAAAGCTGTTGTTGTCCTGGTTGCCCATGTTCAGGCGCAGGCTGATGTTGTCGGTGGGGTCAGTGCTCAGGTCCGCATACAGACTGCGCATATCATTGCTGCCGCCCTGTGCCTCGATGCTCGACTTGTGCCCGGCCGTTGGCAGCTTGCTCACGCGGTTGACGATCCCTCCCTGACCGCCTCGCCCGTAAAGCACTGCCGCCGGCCCTTTGAGCACTTCGATACGCTCGATGTTATGCAGATCGCGCACGTATTGGCTGTCGTCGCGAATGCCGTCCAGGTAGAAGTCATTGCTCGCGTCAAAACCACGGATGCGCACACTGTCGAAGCGCGTATCGGCGCCGCTGCTCACGTTGGGGATGCCGCTCAACGCCTGGCCCAGGTCGTTGGTGCCGTAGGAGCGCAGGCTTTCGGTCTTCACCGAATCAATGGCCTGGGGCACATAACGCACCGCAGTGGCGGTGCGTGTCGCAGTGCTGGTTGCCTTGACACGCGGGTCGTCTTCGTCAGCTTCGGCGCTGATCGAGGTTTCGGGCAAGGTGGTGGCCGCACAGGCAAAACCGGCAGACAACAGAACAGAGAGCCCAAGAGTGATGGGCGTCAGGCGAGGGGCAGGCATGGGGAAATGTATCCAAAGTGTTTGGGAAGAAAAGCGCGCTAATGGTAATGCTTTGCATTTGCGCGCGTTATCTATTACCAAACGTATCGGCTTTGAAATATGTTGCGAGATGTGTTTTTTGACGATGCGCGACAGATTTTTTGTCGTTTTCAGAAAGGCCGTAGGCCGTTGCTTAGAATTATTTCGCCTAAATACAGACGATTCACGAAATTGACACATAGTTCAACGCGCGACTAGGATTGCGTCCAACGCCTGTGGCTAACCGCCATGACTCATCCAATAAGAAAAGGCCCGCGCCATGTTAAGTCGTCCGCGGGCCTTCTTTTTTTCGGAGAAAGTCGACACCAGAAAATGCGACATGGAGCCTGGTGTCACTGCGCGTACTCAACCAGAAATAAGGAATACAAGAAAATGTTGAAGCAACGGATGAGTCTGATCGCTCTGGGGATTTTGAGCGCATCGGCAGCAATGGCAAACGACCAGGAGCAATCCAAGGGTTTCGTTGAAGACAGCCACCTGAACATCGCTGCACGTAACGCTTACATCAGCCGTGACTACAAAAACGGCAAGCAAGACAAAGCCGAATGGGGCCAGGGCTTCATCGGCAAGTTCGAGTCCGGCTTCACCCAAGGCACCGTCGGTGTAGGTGTGGATGTGATCGGTCAATACGCGATTCGTCTGGACGGCGGCAAAGGCCGCAGCGGCGCGGGCGGTATCGACTTCTTCAAGAAAGGCGCCAGCGGCGCAGCAGCCGACGACCTGTCCAAAGGCGGCGCGGCGGTGAAGTTCCGCGTGTCGAACACCGTGCTCAAGTACGGCGATCAAATGCCGGCCGTGCCTGTGCTGCAGTACGACAACTCGCGTCTGCTGTCGGAAACCTACACCGGCACCTCGATCGTTTCCAAAGAGATCGAAGGTCTGCAACTGGATGCAGGTCGCTTCACCAAGGAAGCTCGCAAAAGTGCTGAAGGCACCGACAGCGGCAACCTGAAAAACATCAGCTACCTGGGCGGCAGCTACAAGTTCACCGAAAGCCTGTCCGCTGCGCTGTACGCGTCCGACATGGAAGACGTGCTGAAGAAGCAATACGTCAACGTGAACTACGTACTGGCCCTGCCAGAAAAGCAGTCGCTGACGTTTGACTTCAACGGCTACAAAACCAAGCTGGACAAGAGCTTTGCCTCGCAGCGCGGTGATGAAGACGCCCGCGACAACAAAATCTGGAGCCTCGGTGCCACCTGGGCTGTCGGCCCGCACACCTTCACCCTGGCCCACCAGCGCAGCACCGGCGACACCGGCTACCTGTACGGCGGCTATCGCGACAACACCCGCGACACCGGCATCGGCGACGGTGGCAACACCATCCTGCTGGCCAACTCCTACTGGTCCGACTTCAACGGCAAGGACGAGCGTTCGTGGCAAGCCGCGTACGGTATCGACTTCACCACCTTCGGTGTGCCTGGCTTGAGCTACAACGTGGCCTACGTGCGCGGTACCAACATTGACGACGGCAGCGGCCGCGGCAATGGCACCGAGCGTGAAATCTTCAACCAGTTCAAATACGTCGTTCAAAGCGGCCCGGCTAAAGACTTGAGCCTGCGTGCTCGCGCCTCGTGGTTGCGCGTTTCCAACAACGCCAGCAACTACAACGTTGGTGGTAACGAACTGCGTCTGTTCGCCGACTACCCGATCAACGTTTTCTAAGTGATCGCACGTCGCGCCTGATTCAAGGCGATAAAAAACCCCGACTGGTTCGGGGTTTTTTTATGGGCGCGGATCAGTCCTCGCGGCTCTGTAAAATACTGCGGGCCAGCGCTGCATTTTTGTAATTGAGCATCAAGGACAGCCCCTCGTAGGGCTCGATCTTTTTATTGTCGATACAAAGCTGTGCCATCAGCAGCAACACCTGGCGTTTCTTCTTATTGATGCGCACACCGGGTACGCCGAACGCTGCTTTGCGCGTCGCAGGTAAGGGCGCCTCAGGCGTCAATTGCAGCGTTATCCAAATACCCTGCACGAATTGCAGCGAGATCTCTTCGATATGTTCGATGGGCAGCGGCTGCGCCAGGTTATTGAACACAAAATGCTCAGGCGTCAGGCGCAATGCGGTCTGCGGCGCACGCTTGAATCGACGGATGCCCAGCCACAGGAGGCCCAGCCCGACAACACCCAGGCACGCACCTGCGCCGACCGCCGACAACGGCGTGCCTTTCAAACGCTCCGGTGCGAGCCAGACCCGGCTCAGGATAAACACCCCACCCAGCACAAAGGGCAGCCCCGCCAGCGCCATCAACGCGCCTCGCCATGCGCTGCCCTCATGCAATGCACGCTCGCCCTCGGCCGACGCGGCCAGGGTTTCCAGCAGGTGGGTATGCTCGGCGTTCTCCGACACTGCCACTTCCATCACATCGCCAGACAACTGCTCGCGCAGTGCCCGTGGCGCGCTGAAGCAGGCATCGATCTGCGCATTCGCCGCGTCGCTGTCCACCGTGCGGGTTGCGCTGCGCAGGGCATCGTCCAGCGACACGTTCAGCGCTTGCAGGCGTTCGCCGTTGGACGGATGGGAGTCGGTTGGATGGGGTTGATGGATCGCCAGGGCTTCTGGCGGCAGTTGCAATGGGCACTCACGCAAGGCCGCGAGCACGGCGTCGGGCAGATCTATTGCCGACCCGGCTTCACACACCGCCAACAATGACTCCTCAACGTGCGGCTGCAACACCGACACCCGCAAGAGCGCCGACGCCGCCGCGGCATTGCCGACCAGCTGCGCACCGGCCGCATCCGCCAGCAATTCGCGCTCACGGCTCCAGTGGTTCACCGCGTCATCAAAGCGCTGCATGAAAAACACACCGAACATGAACGACGGCCGCATCAGCCGTCCCTGGATAAAATCGCTGGCCAGCATCGTGTCCAACAGCGCTTCCAGGCTGCGATTGACCCCGTCGTAGATCGGCAAAAAGCGCAGGCTGTAATCCGTGTCCTGCCCCGCAAAGTGCGCCAGCTCATGGCCGATCACCGCGCCGACTTCCTCGTGGCTCAGCAGGCCCAGGTACAGCAGCGGCAGATGCAAGGTGCGCCCGCGCAGCGCCGTGTTCGCCGGTTGCACAGTGGCCGCGCTGGACGTCACGTAAAAGCCCTGGGCAAGGCTCACCACAATATGATCCGGCGGCAGCGCGCCGAGTTTGCCCGCCAGTTCATTCACATGGCGCCACAACCCTGGCGCCTGTTCGGGCGTGACCACCTGCCCGAACATCTCCAACGGTTCAGGCATGAACATCCCCAACATGTGACGCAACTGTTTAAGCAACTGCCAGATCGAGTACAAGCAAAACGCCGCAACCACCCCCAGCACCGCCATCAGCTTGACCTCGCCACTGCCCAGCCGGCCGATATGCCACATCGCCAGACCTTCGTAGCTCAACGCCAAAGCAACCGCTGCCGCCATTGCCACCACATGGCTGACCAGCACGTAAGGCAACAAACGGCTGCCCAGGGAGAACACGTGCAGCAACCTTTCCCGCGACTGCCGCGCCCGGCGTCCGGCCCAGTGCGTGCTGGCCAGCGCTGCCACACCGATCAATGCCGCCAGCAGGCCCAGGCCTATGACGCACGGTGCGACGGCGCGTAGCACGCGGTTGATCTTATGGGCCGTGGGCAGTTCGGATTCGATTTTTTCCAGGCGCGAGAGGGCCAGCTGTACGCTGATTTTTTCATGGGTCAGATCGAGCATGGTTGCCGGATCCTTGGCCGCCAGCGCCTGGAGTTGCTGTTTAGCGATGTCCACGGTGATGTGGTAATCGATCATTGCAGTGGTGGTTTCGTCAGCACGCTGACGCTCCCAGCCACCGAGGGCGGCCAGCAACAGCGGGAAAACGACCAGGAGGCAGATCAGTTTCAGGGCGTTCATGGGAGTCCGTTCACGACGCGGAGGGTGTTCAGGTTTATACCGAAAAAAGCGCCCCAAGCCGAGGCGCGCTTCTGTGGGATTGGGTATCTACACAATGCTCGAAGGCTGGCCCATAACTCTGTGATGAGCGTGCAATACCATGGCTCGCCACCGAGCCGATGGACATGCGCGCCGAAGGCAGAAAAAGAGCATAACGGGGCAGAGATCACCAATCCTCACGACGCTCGGAATGCTGGTGAAGAATCCGAAAGACCATCACCCGGTCACCCTTCAAGCTATAGGTCGCTCGATACGGGTACGTGGTGATAATCAGCTCACGGCAGTCGGGCACTGGAGACGCTTTCCCTGCATTAGGAAAACGCTCCAGCATCTCCAGGCAGTGGAGGATGTGGAAGACGGCTGCCTCCCCCAATACCGCGCCGACTAAACCCTCGTAATGCTCGTAAATTCCATCCAGATCAGTTTCCGCTTTGCTGCTTAACGCGATCTTCGGCACGTTTTACCCACTTAGCCTTTACGGCATCCAAATCAGTGACGTTGCCGGCCTCAGCATCTGCAATGCCTTCTTGCACGGCTTTGAAATGCCAGGATTCATCGGCCACGTAGCGGCTCAAAGCCCGCTGCAGGTGATATTGACGATCTCGGTCGGTCGCCTTCGCCAGTTGATCCAACTCGTTGGCAAGTTCGGGCTTTACTCGGAAAGACAGAACGGGAGAGGCTGCCATAACGTTGCTCCGTACATTATCTGTATACGCTGTGTACACGGTATGCAGACGTTATGCTTCGGCTTGTGGTGGGTCAATAGCGGTTTGTCGGTTTGGGGAAGGAGAAGGATTTACAGGCGAATGACTGGGTTGTGTTGAACCAGAAGCAACAAAGCCTCTGCATTTTTGCAGGGGCTTTGTCTTATATGATGCGGCACCAAGAGTCGAGGTTATTGATAATGATTTTTTAAAGTTTCTATATTTGTTGAGGAGCTATCCTACCCCTATTCCTTATCCCTAATTGTATAATTGCCGGCGTTAGATATGCATCGTCGTACGGGTGGTTTGGGTATTTGTCAGAAAAAATACTAACTGAACGTTGAATCAGCTAGACGGCCAATTATAATCGAAGCAAAGCAGAAGATGGCGAGTGCCGTGACTCGATTTATCTTCAGTGTCGTACGTTGCGACTGTTTAGGGTCTTTGAATCGAGCTCCAAGATATATCCACGCAAATCCCACCGTAAAAGTCACAAACAAAAGCGCCACCATAAATTTTACGTAATTTCCCAGTTCAGTGAACGTACTGTCGTGTGCAATAAATGAAACAATCAGGAGGCCTTTGGGGTTGATCAGTGTAAGCAGAAAAAAGTGCTGCCAGGAAAATTGATTCTTGTCTTCTCCAAACGTAATATTTTTATTTCGCCATAGTGTATAGGATGTGTAAAAAAGATAGCCGGCTGCGCATACTTGTATAATTTTTATAGCCCAAGGGGCATATGCTGATACATAAAGTAATGCAACGCCCCATAGCGATACCTGAATCATATAAGCAATGGATTTGATAAAGGCAAGACGCCGAGACGAGCTGAATCCAAACATCATCCCCGCACGGAACAATAGGGTGTTAGTCGGTCCTGGTATTATTAGCAATAGCAAGAGTGCAGAGATAGTATCTAACATACGGGTAGTCCTCGGTTGGCCTATGCTTCTGATCTTATCGATAGATTTACACCGCCAGCATGAATGACCAAGCAACCGTCACTACCATTAAAGCTGCGAAGCTCACATTAAGTATTCGGCTCCAAGTGCGATGGACGAATAATTTGCGTAGCTTACTTCCGGCAAAAAGCCATAAGAAATCGAACACTACACAAACTGCCAGACAGATTGATGCTTTGGTAAACGGCTCCCATGTTGGCGTAATGCCTAGTGTAAAACTGCCTAGTAATGCGGCAAAGGCAGCATACGCTTTTATGTTCGCTACACCTAGCACGAAACCCGCACCAAGCCCCGGGCTTGTTGCTGTTTGCTCGTCATCGATTGGTGGCGCCGTAGCGATGGAATATGCTAGATAAAGAATATAAAGAATGGATACTCCTGTGAGCGTCACCCCCAGAAGAGGAAAGCTCCGAATAAAGATATATAAACCTGTAGTGACCAGTGCTAAGGCGATGATAAGTCCCACAGTAATGCCCGCGAAGAACAGGAGCGAGCGTCTCATGCCATATGCAGCGCCACTCGCTGCCAAGGCCAGTGTGGCCGGACCAGGACTGGCAAGTAGCGCGATGGCAGCAATGGTAAACGTGAACGTCGCTTGAAAAACAGACGGTAGGGTTTCGGACATGGTGCCTCCTTTGAACCACGAAAATACGGCTATTTGGGCAATCCATGTTCGTGGCAGTAGTACACGTTTCTATAGTTTTTCATGAAGTCGATCACCCCGTTGGCTACAGCCATCGGGTCCTCCCGGCGTAGCAATACCTTGGCAATTTGCTCGGCGATCCACCCCATCTCCATCTCTTTCATCCCTAGGCGGGTAATTTCAACCGTACCTAGACGAATACCTGTTTCTCTGTAAGGGTCGATATCCCAAGGCAATGGCATTTCGTTGGCAATAATGTTGGCGGCCTCCAGATGCTGGACCGCATCCCGGCCACACTCAAAGGGTTTTGAATCGATAACGATTTGATGAGTTTGGGTATAACCTTGCTCTCGATAAAATACCGTTACCCCTTGGTTCTCCAATGACCTAGCAAGCGCTTGGGCATTGAGAACCACTTGTGTCATGTAAGAGGTGCCGTACTCAAGCAATTCGGTTGTAGCTACTGCAAGCGCAGCCACGCGATTGATTTGGTGGCTGCCGGTCAATGTGGGGAAAATCGCTGTGTTGATGGGCACTGTTAATTCAGGATCGTTCCAGACAATGACTCCTCCTTGGGGGCCACTGAATGTTTTTCCCGAAGACCCGGTCATTAAGTCCGCCCCCTCTTTTAGTGGGTCTTGAAAAAGCCTGGCGGTAATCAACCCTAGCTGATGGGCAGCGTCGAAATAGACCTTCCCACCCCAGGGCGAAACGATATCCTTTATCTCCTTGATTGGAAGCGCAAATAGTGTGAGCGTCATTCCCAACCCGATTACCTCTGGTCTCAGGTCACAGGCGATCTCACTAAACCGATTAAGGTCTATCTCGCTTGTTTTGTGGATAAAAGGGATGTCCCAGACCTTCAGTCCTCTGACGCCAGGCGGTCCATTCGTCCTGTTGCTAGTGTCTCCGCCTCTGATTACCGGCACTGTCATGACGTTATCTTCAGGTCGAGCCAATGCAGTGTAGGCCGCTAGGACCGCGGCCATTCCACCCATTAATCTATGGTCGGCATACTTGGCATCAAATGCCATCTTCAGCAGTTCTACGCACAACGATTCCAGTTCGTCGATATTTTTCATGCCCGAGAAAAACCGGTTTTCACGACCGATATGCCCACCTGATGCGCGAGTACCCACTTCACTGGAAAGAAGTGCGCGCACGGATGGGCTAGTTGGGGACTCAGCCGCCACAAGATTGATGCACTGTTGCCCACGCCACTGTTCATTTCGTGTAACGGCAGCTCTTACTAGGTCGGCCATGGCGGAGTACGACTGAGCTTGTCTTAATAAATCGCTGGCGTTCTGGAGGCATTGGGCATCGTGCATGTTCTGAATCCCGTGAGGCCTATGGATAATGGGTAAGAGCCTTGCTTCAAGTCAGGCTTTTAGCGGCTTCAGCATGCTGGTTCTCCCACCAGCGATCATTGCCGTGCAGGTTCCGATCGAGATATTTTTCATCTGCCCATGTCATGTTCAGGATGA
Source organism: Pseudomonas sp. SR18 (assembly GCF_023701505.1). NCBI lineage: Bacteria > Pseudomonadati > Pseudomonadota > Gammaproteobacteria > Pseudomonadales > Pseudomonadaceae > Pseudomonas > Pseudomonas sp. SR18. Next base: position 191,646 of record NZ_JAMQAU010000013.1, read on the forward strand.
TTCGAATAGCGTCTTCGTTGAGCGGAATCGTGCGATGGAGTGTCGTATCAGTACGAAGAAAATATATATCGCCAGTTTCAAACCCGTACGTTGCAATCGGGTTGTTGCACAGGATTTCATGGATTCGGGGGTTGGATTTATCCCAGGTAGTGTGAGGAACGCATTGCAGCATCCCGCCTTTGGATATCGGCGGCGTCTCGATTATCCAGATCAGTGCGAAACTGTAGTCGCCCCAATGCCAGCCATGAGTGTCACCTTTACGCTCCTGCTTCGTGATTAGGTATTCCTCGTCCTTGGAGACTGAAGCAATAATTTTGGTATCAGCGATCAGGGAAAGTATATCCAGCATGATTTCTGATTTGGATAATGTACTAATTAATTCGCTATTTTCCGCTATGAACTCGCTGCGCACGACGCTCATATATCGCGGCGTATTATCAGTGGTCGCCAGATGTAGATCTCTTCGCTCAATTTGGCGATCAATAAGCCCTTTTACCTCACCGGTAACTTGTTGGCGCAAGACGTCATCTACGACGTCACGCAATTTGATAAATCCATTTCGAGAGAACTCGTTACGCAGTGAAAATATCCTTTCTTCAGGGAAATTTTCTTTGTAATGCTTTTGCAGGATGGCCTTATCAAGTGTGTAATTCATTTCAATTCCTCTAAAATAAACTGAAGCGGATATGGAAATGTTTAGATGCAAACTTTCATTTGAGCAGGTGGCGCTACGTGCGACCGCTCGAAAAAACAATAGGAGCCATTTTCGAAAAAATCTATGATTTTTTCATCGATCTATGGTATGTAAGTTTTTTAAGTGTTTTCTTCACTTTTCGTAAGGTTCGCCCGATGAAAAAGCTTACAAAAAGCGGTCAAAAGTTAGACTCTATTGATCGCGCCCTAATTTTGGCTCTCTACGAAAACTCCCGGACTTCCATCAGAGCGCTCAGCCGTCAAGTGGGGCTGTCAGCTCCAGGTTGCAGTGAGCGCATCAAGCGTTTGGAGATGGCAGGTGTAATTTCCGGATTTAGTTTGGAGTTAGACGCGCAAGCCCTAGGCTTTGCGCTGCAGGCACTGGTTCGGGTAAAGCCACTGCCAGGAAAATTCCAAGAAGTTGAAGGGTTGATCAAGGTGCTTGAAGAATGTGTTATCTGCTACAAAATCACAGGTGACGATAGTTTTGTCTGCCATCTTTACATTGATTCTGTGCGTCATTTGGATGAAACCCTTCAGCAGATCACGCAATTAGCTGACACAAATACATCAATAATAAAAACAGTTGAGCGGAAGCTACCTGCGCTGTGATCATTAATTGAAGAGCGTAGGTGCGTAATATCGGTCCGCCCAGAATGTTGGGTGAACATTTAGTGTTGCGCTATGCGGCATGCGGTGTTTCTAATAGCAAGTACGTAGTAGTATCCAGCTCCTGAATATCCAAAGATGGTTTCCATACGTTCCTTGTTGATTACTGTCGCTCATACATACAGTAACTTAGAATTAAAATGTGTTGCTTAGCTTAAACTGCCAAGGTTTTCCTCAGCGCTTTGTGAGTAAGCGCGTCGTCAGCAGATAGGGCTGGCATGTTGATTGGGAATGATCGTCCAGCTGACGATTTAGAAACCATACGAGATGTTTTCTCTACCGAGTCCAAGGATTATTAACGTGCCAGCGCCCAAAAATAGCAATCTGAATAGCTTTAGCTTGGCGGCTGTGTCGCTGTCGAGTCGCGTGCGCGCCCGTCAGTATTCCGGCCATGAACACTTCCATATCAAATGTCTTAGTCATACGCGACTTCCAATGTAGGAAGCTACGACGTCGACTCTGCCATGCCCCAGTTCGTAGCTGATTTGCTAACGGCCACTTGATCAAGGTCTGGGTCAAGCCGACTGCAATTGCCACCGTTGACCGGGGCAGGATATTTGGTGAGCTGCTTGTAACGTTCACACGTGAATGCCGCACGTAGTTCGCTTTACTCGGACTCGGGACCTTCATGTACTGATCACCGCGAAGCGCTGCCATTGTCCGGTTAACGCTAGATAGCCGGTTCTGCGCGGTGGCGATGGCAAGGTCGCCTCGCTCGACCAAATTACAGTTGCGTGGGCTTTAGATTAGGTGAGGTCCATTCAGCATGGCGGCTTTGCAGCCCTGCTTGGATGGAGCCTCTTGGGCAAGCGGGTCAGCGAGATTTCGCATAAATCCCGTGCCCACGCCGCATGATGATGTTCTCCGCCACCAACGCAATCACCACGGGTTGAATTTCTTCAACCCGCACCTCGCGACCAACCGTCTAGGAATATTCCGCAGTTGCATCGGTAGAGAAAATCCCCGAGCATCGCCTTCCGTAGCCGCGATCCTGTTGAAAATCGCCTGAGCCAGGCTGCCCAGCTGTTCGACTTTTTCAAGCTCAATACTCGCCGCTGCCGAGCGTAAGGTGCTGGCGATTACGGGTAGGAAAACATCGGGTCACCGTCCTGCTGCAAGAGTTGACGCAATGCCTTGAGCATTTCTTCAGGTCGATTGCCCAGGGTATTGAAGGCTTCGACTGCCGCCCCAAGTGAAGGGAGCTTTTCCTTCTTCACCATCATTGCCAGTCGGTTGAGCAGGAATTCAACGTAATTCCCCTTTAGCAGCGGATACGCGGCTGATGTCGCGCTGGAAAACGCTTGGTTGCGTTTGGCGGTCAGCTCGCTGACCTGGGCTCTGTGGGAGCCTGTGCCGATGAAGAGGAAGTAGCCCGGCGTATTCGGGCGGGGGTTGATTGCGTCACGGGCAGCCTTGAGTGCCAGGAGCAGTTGGTTGCCATCGTCGGAGGAAATGGCCTGTTGCACCTCGTCGATGATCAGCACGAGATCGGTCTTGGCTTGGTCGACAACCTCTGTGAGTGCTTGCGCCAATGTGGTGCCGCCGGGGTTGCCGATTCTGTCGAGTTTGAAACCAAACTTGAATCCTGCTGCGCCTAGATCGACATTGCTGACGCGCTTGAGCGTTTCCAAGATTGAAGAGCCCGGCGTTTGCAGTTCTTTGAGGGTTTTGTGGATGGCGTTGTGCACGAGCGTCGCCGGGTTGGCCAGTGTGTCGCTCCAGAGGTCGACGTAAATGACCAGGGCGCTGAAATATGCGGCGCATGCAGTTATCCCTTTTTATGGATACGCCATAATTCTTGCCAATACATAATTCGGCATAAAGGATGAAATCTGGAGTTGTGGCCGAAAAGACGTGATTCAAAAGGAAACGAGGTGAAGCGGGAAGGGGAGATCGAGGATGAATATCCCAGAAACAACAAAGCCCCTGCATTTCTGCAGGGGCTTCGTCTTATATGGTGCCGGCACCAGGAGTCGAACCCGGGACCTACTGATTACAAGTCAGTTGCTCTACCAACTGAGCTATACCGGCGTGTTAGGGCGACGATTATAGCGACTGAAAAGGTTCTGTAAACCCCTGAAATCTGACTATTTTTGCGAAAACCCAAGTTTTCGCAAATCTCCCCGCATTTATGCGCGTCACCCGCCCGAAATCAACGCTCGTGCATCGCCTCTGCGCGGGATTTGATGATGGGTTTGAGCAGGTAGCTCAGGATGCTCTTCTTGCCGGTGATGATGTCCACCGAGGCGACCATGCCGGGGATGATCAGCAGTGGCTTCTCATCGGTGCCCAGGTGGCTGCGGTCGGTGCGTAGTTTGATGATGTAGTAGGTGTTTTTCTTCTCTTCATCCATCACGGTGTCGGCACCGATGGTTTCGAGTTTGCCTTTGAGGCCGCCGTAGATGGTGTAGTCGTAGGCGGTGAATTTGATCATGGCTTCCTGGCCGGGGTGCAGGAAGGCGATGTCTTGTGGGCGGATTTTTGCTTCGACCAGCAGGGTGTCGTCCAATGGGACGACTTCGGCCATGTCGCTGCCGGGCTGGATCACGCCGCCAACGGTGTTGACCAGCATCTGCTTGACGATGCCGCGCACGGGGGAGGTGACCATGGTGCGGCTGACGCGGTCTTCCAGGCCTTTGGACGTGGCCTGGGCCTTGCTCAGGTTGGTGCGGGCTTCGTTCAGCTGGGCCAGGGCTTCGCTGCGGAATTTGCCGCGGGTTTCGTCGACTTTGCGCTGCACTTCGTTGATGGCGGCCTGGGCGCGGGGGATGGCCAGGGTGGTGCCGTCGAGCATGCCGCGGGTTTCAACTTCCGAGCGTTTGAGGCGCAGCACTTCGACCGGCGAGATGGCGCCCTGTTGCACCAGGGGTTCAGACATGCCGATCTCCTGGCGCAGCAGGTTCAGGCTGTTGCGGTACTGCTCCTGCTTGGAGCTGAACTCGCGCAACTCTTGTTGGCGTTGCAGCAGTTGTTGTTGCAGCCCGCCAATTTCGTCTGCCAGTTGCTGGCGGCGGCTGAGGTACAGCGATTCTTCGTTCGAGGCCTGGTTGGGCACGGCTTTGCGTGCGGCATCGGTGATGTTCAGCGGGCGGTTGTCGACTTCCGCACTGAGACGTTCCACGCGCAGTTCCATGGCCACGCGGTCGGCTTCGGTTTCGCCGACGTTGGAGGCAAATCGAGTGTCGTCCAGGCGGATCAGCGGCGCGCCGGCTTCGACGATCTGGCCTTCGTGCACATAGATCTGGGCGACGATGCCGCCCTCCAGGTTCTGGATCTTCTGGATGCGCGACGACGGGATCGCCTTGCCTTCGCCCTTGGTCACTTCGTCGATGATCGCGAAGTGCGCCCACAGCACCAGGAATACGAAGAAACCGATCACGGCCCAAATGGTCAGGCGCACGATGCGGGGTGCGTCGTCGATCAGTGCCTTTTCGACTTCGGGCAGTGGCTGATCATCGAGCGAGTCGCTGCCCTTGAAGTAGCGGAAGATAACGTCTTTCCAATGGCCTGGGCCGGACTTAAGCAACACTGATCTGCCCCTTTTTCAGCGCTTCCATAACGGCCGCTTTTGGACCGTCTGCGAGGATCTGGCCACGGTCGATCACCAGCAGGCGATCAACCAGGCTCAACAGCGAAGCACGGTGGGTGACGAGAATCACCGTCTTGTTTTCGATCACCGACTGCAAGCGCTGCTTGAGGCGCTCTTCACCGGTGTTGTCCATGGCGCTGGTCGGTTCGTCCAGCAACAGAATCGGCGGGTTCAGCAGCAGCGCACGGGCCAGGGCGACGTTCTGGCGTTGACCGCCGGAGAGGTTCTGCCCGCGCTCGCCCACTTGCAGCTCGTAACCTTGCGGGTGCAGCCTGGCGAATTCATGCACGCCGGCGAGTTCTGCGGCTTGCAGCACCATCTCGTCGTCCACGTAGCGGGCGCCCGAGACCAGGTTGTCACGCAAGGTGCCGGCCAGCAGTTGGATGTCCTGGGCGACGTAGCCGATGTTATGGCGCAATTCGCTGACGTCGATCTGGCGGATGTCCACACCGTCCACCAGCAACGAGCCGGAGTCCGGTTGATACAGGCCCACCAGCAGCTTGGCCAGGGAGCTTTTGCCCGAGCCGCTGCGGCCGATGATGCCGATTTTTTCGCCAGGGCGAACATTCAGGTTGATGCCGCGCAGGGCCAGGTTTTGCTGGTTCGGGTAAGTGAAGTCGACCTCACGGAACGTCATCGCGCCTTGCAGCGTTTTGCGGCTGAGCGGGCGTTCGTCGAAGTTGCGTTCCTGCGGCAGCTCCATCATCTGGTCCACCGAGACCATCGTCACCTTGGCTTGCTGGTAGCGTGTCAGCAGGCCCGACAGCTGGGCCAACGGGCCGAGTGCGCGACCGCTGAGCATGTAGCACGCCACCAGGCCGCCCATGCTGAGGGTGCCGTCGATGATCTGGTACACGCCGAAGATAATCATCGCCACGCCCGCTACTTGCTGGATCAGCAAGGTGATGTTCATCGCCAGGCCGGACAGCACTTTGACCCGCAGTTCGAGGCGGCTGAGGGTGCCAATGGTTTGTTCCCACTGGTACTGGCGTTCGCTTTCGGCGTTGTTGACCTTGACCGCGTCCAGCCCGGCGAGGGTCTCGATCAGGCTCGACTGGCGCTCGGCGCCCAGGGCCATGGTGCGCTCAAGTGTCGCGGTCAGTGGCTTTTGCAGGAAATGGCCGATACCCAATGCCAGCGGGAAGGCGACGATGGGAATCCATACCAAGTGGCCCCCCAGTAGCGCGATCACGCCGAGGATGATCAGGGTAAAGGGCAGGTCGATCAGGCTGGTGAGGGTCAGGGAGGTGAGGAAGTCACGCATCCCCTGGAACTCGTGGATGTTGGAGGCGTAGCTGCCGACGCGCGCCGGGCGCATTTTCATCGACATTCCGACGATGCGCTCGAACAGCGTCGCGGAGATGATCAGGTCGGTTTTCTTGCCCGCAAGGTCCAGGCACAGGCTGCGCATCATCTTGAGCAGCAGATCGAACAGGTACGCGCCACAAATACCGATGGCCAGCACCCACAAGGTGGCGGTGGCCTGGTTCGGCACCACGCGATCGTACACGTTCATGACAAACAACGGCGCAGCCAGGGCGATCAGGTTGATCACCAGGCTCGCGGCGATGGCGTCGGCGTACAGCCAGCGGGAGCGTTTGAGGGTGTCTTTGAACCACGAGCGTGCGCGGGGGATCAGCGTGCCGCTGGTGACGTCAAATTTATGCTGTGGTTGGGCGAAGAACACCCGACCGCTGTAATCCTGAGTCAGCGCCTCGCGGGTGACCTGGACTTCGCCGCCGTCGCTTTCGCTGAGCAGCAGGCGGGCGGTATCACCTTCCCATCCCAACAGCACCGCACTGCGTCCTTCCTTTAATAGCAGCAAGGCCGGCAATGCGATGGACGGGATCTGCTCCAGCTTGCGCTGCAGCAAACGCCCCTGCAAACCCGCCCGGGCTGCTGCGCGCGGCAGCAAGTCGGGGCTCAGGCGCTGCCCCGCCAAGGGCAGGCCGGTGGTCAGCATGGCTCGGCTGGCAGGCTTGTAATGCAGCGAGCAGAGAGCCAACAACCCATCTAGCAATGGGTCGTCATGCTGAGCGCGGGGGTCATGGTGAAGTGGCGCCAAACCTATTTCAGAATCCAAGCTGACTCTCTCTTAAACGGTTGTGTGGTCCAACGCCGTCAAGAATCAGTTCATCCCTGGCAGGTTTACCGACGGTTTAATATCGTTTTGCACAACTGATGCCATCGGAGCAACGACGCCCTGGCTTCTCAGCAGTTGGCCCATGTCAGCCTTGATACGGTACTGGGTGTAAACGTAGAGGCTTTTGATCTGTGCCAGACGCTGCTGAGCGGTGAACAGTTCGTTCTCGCTGTCGAGCAAGTCGAGCAGTGTACGCTCACCGAGGCTGAACTGCTGCTGATACGAGGTGCGCACTTTGGTGCTGCGGTCGACGTACTGCTGCGCGATCGGCACTTGCTGGCTGGCATTGTTGTAAGCGTTCCACGCCAGGCCCAGTTCTTCGTTCAACTGACGCAGGGCGTTGTTGCGGATATCCAGCGCCTGGGTGGCTTGGGAAGCCTTGGACTGCAGGCTGGCCTTGTCGCTGCCGCCGTTGTACAGGTTGAACTGCATGTTCAGCATCGCGGAGTAGCCATTGTCATGGCCTTCTTCGCCGCCGATGTTGTTGTTGGCCGAACGTTGCAGCACCGCATCAAAACGCGGGTAGAAGGTCGACTTGGCAGCTTCGTACTGCTTCTCGGCAGCAGCGATGTCCGATTCGGCCGAGCGCAGTACCGGGCTGTCGGCAATCATCGCGCGGCGTGCTTCATCCAGGCTGGCGGGCAGGGCGGTCACGATGCCCATTGGTCGTTCCAGCTGGTCGGGCTCTTTGCCGACAACGCTGAGGAAGTTGGTGTTGGCGTCTGCCAGGTTGGTCTGCTCGGTGATCAGGTTGTTCTGCGCCTGCGCCAGTCGGGCTTCGGCCTGGTCCATGTCCGCCATTCTTCCGACGCCACGGCTGGTGCGCAGTTTGATCTGGTCAAAAATGCGTTCGTGGCTCTTCAGGTTGTCTTCTGCCAGCTGCACCATCTCACGACGGGTCAGGACATCCAGATAAACCTGGGCGACGGTCAGCGCGGTGCGCTCGGAAGTATTGAGCAGCGCATACCCACGGGAATTGGCGGTGGCTTGTTGGCGACCGACTTCATTGACGGTGCCAAAACCCTGGAACAAATTTTGTTGCAGGCGGATGGTCGACTCGCCGCGGTTCAGGGTTTTCCAGTCATGGCTGTTGCTGGCGGCACGGGTCGACGTGTTGTCCGAGCTTTCGCGGCCATAGCCGCCCAGCAGGTCGACTTTAGGCAGGTAACCGCCCTGAGCCTCTCTGACCTGATAGTCAGCGGCAATGCGCGCATTGATTGCTGCCTGGATCTCCGGGTGGTTTTTCACCGCATCTTGCATGGCTTCGGGCAGGGTCTGAGCCTGGACGAAACTGGCGGCTAGAGCAAAAGGCACAGCTTTAAGAAGGTGCAAACGCATTCTGATGTTTCCCCGGGGATTGGTTGCCTGAAAAACCGCAACAAACTTGGAATATTGCATTGGAGTGGCAACTCGAAATGCCCGTTTTTCTAGGGCGCCGGAGGGCGCAAACAGAAAGTCGCGAGGCCGCATAAATATCAATGTGACATTACCTGGCGGATTGTTTAGGATGACGCCCAATAGGTCAATACCTTGACGGAAAAGTAATTTTTCTGACGAGACAACAAAATATTGACGCCAAAGTTTTTTCCAAGAAATTAAGTACTCCAGCTACTGAATCGGCACCAGCGAAAGGGCCGGTCTCCTTGATGGATACCCCCTGAACGGTAATACACGGAGAGTCTTTTATGAGCAGCGTTGCGGTCGTCAAAAGCATTGTCGGTCAAGTGTTCGCGGTTTCCCCGGAAGGGATTCGTCGCCTGCTTGTAGAAGGGGATCGCCTGTTCGCGGGTGAGCAAGTCGATACCGGCGCATCGGGCGCTGTCTCGCTGGAACTGGCCGACGGCCGGATCATCGATTTGGGTCGCGACACTCAGTGGAGCGCAAACGCTCCTGATTCTGTCACCGACCTGAGCGCCGCCACTGCTCAAGCCGCACCGTCCGTTGCCGAACTGCAGCAAGCCATCGCTGCCGGCGCCGACCCGACCCAAGACCTCGAAGCCACCGCTGCCGGCCCGGCCGCCGCAGGCGCAGACGGTGCCGTGGGTGGCGGCCACAGCTTTGTCGTGCTGGAAGCCACCGCAGGCGTGGTTGACCCGACCATCGGCTACCCCACGACCGGCTTGAATGCCGGTGACGCCGTAGGCACTACCCAAACCGGCGCCGACAATAACGGCGTCGATCCGCGCAACGTCACCATCACCCTGACCGCCACGCCGAGCATCACCGAAGCCGGTGGCGTCGTGGTTTACACCGTATTCATCACCCAGGCACCGACCAGCGACCTGACCGTCACCTTGTCCAACGGCCTCTCCGTTGTGATCGCCGCTGGCCAGACCTCGGGCGTGCTGAACGTCACCTTCGCCGGCAATGACACGCCTTACCTGGACGCCTCGTCGATCTCCGCCACCATCGCCGGCACCTCTGGCGGCGGCAACCTGATCATCACTACCGACCCGGCGGCAGCGGTCACGCAGATCGCGGACACCATCGACACCACCACCGTCACCCTGACCGCGACTCCGTCGGTGAACGAAGGCGGCCAGATCGTCTACACCGCCACCGTGACCAACGCGGCGCAGACCGACGTTGTGATCAAGCTGTCCAACGACCTGAGCATCACCATCGAGGCCGGTAAAACCACCGGCACGGTCACAGCCGACACACCTGCCAACCTGGCAGATGGCAAGGACCTGGCCGTCAGCGTCACGATCACCGAGGCGACCGGCGGTAACTACGAAAACCTGGCAATCAATCCCGCGCCAGCCACTTCCACTGTGGTTGCTGTGGATGATCCAAGCGTTTTGGTCGCCGATACCAACACTATTGCCGAAGATGGCGTCGCTACCGGCAACGTGCTGAGCAACGACAGCGACATCGATAACGTGCTGACTGTCGCCACCTTCACCGTAGGCAACACGACCTACAACGCGGGCCAGACGGCTGACATCGAAGGTATCGGTTCCGTCACCATCGGGACTGATGGCGCGTACGTGTTCACCCCGGTCAAGGATTACAGCGGCGAAGTGCCGCAGATCGGTTACACCACCAATACCGGGTCGAGCAGCACGCTGACGATCACCATCACGCCGGTCAACGATGCGCCGGTGATCGACGTGACGGGCACGACCCTGGTCGAAAACACCGCCGTCGCGGGCAGCGTGGCGGGCACGTTTGTTATCAGCGACGCTGAAACGCCGGCTGGCCAACTGACGGTCACGTTCACGGGCGACAACAACAAAGATGGCTACTACGCCATCGTCGACAACACCGTTGTACTGACGCAGAAGGGCGCTGACTTCGTCAACGCCGGCAATCAGCTGCCGCAGATCGACCTGACTGTTACCGACCCCGAAGGCCTAAACTCCAACGCAGCTGGCCAGCCGACCGTGACCCTGGTCAACGACGTGCCGGTGATTGAAATCACGGCTAACACCATTGTTGAAGAAACGGCGGCGGCGGGTACTGTTGCGGGCACTTTTGTTGCCACAGACGAAGAAACGCCGCGTGAAAATCTGACGATCAGCTTCACTGCTGGCACCAACGCAGACGGCTATTACAGCCTCTCCGGCAACAATGTCGTGCTGACCCAAAAAGGTGCTGATTTCGTCAATGCTGGTAATCAGTTGCCGAAGATCGACCTGACTGTCACCGACGCTGGTGGCCTCAGCTCTACTGGCGAAGGGCAGCCGACCGTAACTTTGGTTAACGACGTTCCGCTGATTGATGTCACGCCGACCACTATCGTTGAAAACACCGCCGAAGCAGGTACCGTCGCCGGTACTTTCAATGCCCGTGACGAAGAAACCCCGCGCGAAAACCTGACGATCAGCTTCACCGCTGGTACCAACGCAGACGGCTACTACGCCATCTCTGGCAACAACGTCGTACTGACCGCCAAAGGCGCTGAATTCGTCAACGCGGGTAACCAACTGCCGAAGATCGACCTCACCGTCACCGACGCGGGTGGCCTCAGCTCTACCGGCGAAGGCCAGCCGACTGTGACCCTGGTCAACGACGTACCACTGATCGACATCACGCCGACCACCATCGTCGAAAACACCGCCGAAGCAGGCACAGTCGCCGGTACCTTCAACGCCCGCGACGAAGAAACTCCACGTGAAAACCTGAACATCAGCTTCACCGCTGGCACCAACGCCGACGGCTACTACGCCATCTCCGGCAATAACGTCGTACTGACCGCCAAAGGTGCTGAATTCGTTAACGCTGGCAACCAGTTGCCGAAAATCGACCTGACTGTCACCGACGCTGGTGGCCTCAGCTCTACCGGCGAAGGCCAGCCGACTGTAACCCTGGTCAACGACGTACCACTGATCGATATCACGCCGACCACCATCGTCGAAAACACCGCTGAAGCAGGCACCGTCGCCGGTACCTTCAACGCGCGTGACGAAGAAACCCCACGCGAAAATCTGACTATTAGCTTCACAGCCGGCAGCAACGCAGACGGCTACTACGCAATTTCTGGCAACAACGTTGTCCTGACCGCGAAAGGTGCAGAGTTCGTTAACGCTGGCAACCAACTGCCGAAGATCGATCTGACTGTCACTGACGCTGGTGGCCTCAGCTCCACCGGCGAAGGTCAGCCGACCGTAACGCTGGTCAACGACGTACCGTTGATTGATGTAACGCCGACCACCATCGTCGAAAACACCGCCGAAGCAGGCACAGTCGCCGGTACCTTCAACGCCCGCGACGAAGAAACGCCGCGTGAAAACCTGACGATCAGCTTCACCGCTGGCACCAACGCAGACGGCTACTACGCCATCTCCGGCAATAACGTGGTCCTGACTGCAAAAGGTGCAGAGTTCGTTAACGCTGGCAACCAGTTGCCGAAAATCGACCTGACTGTTACTGACGCTGGTGGCCTCAGTTCCACCGGCGAAGGTCAGCCGACCGTAACGCTGGTCAACGACGTACCGTTGATTGATGTAACGCCGACCACCATCGTTGAAAACACGGCCGAAGTGGGCACCGTCGCCGGTACCTTCAACGCGCGTGACGAAGAAACCCCACGCGAAAACCTGACGATCAGCTTCACCGCAGGCACCAACGCCGACGGCTACTACGCCATCTCCGGCAATAACGTGGTCCTGACCGCTAAAGGCGCCGAATTCGTAAACGCGGGTAACCAACTGCCGAAGATCGACCTGACTGTCACTGACGCCGGTGGCCTCAGCTCTACCGGCGAAGGCCAGCCGACTGTAACCCTGGTCAACGACGTTCCACTGATCGACATCACGCCGACCACCATCGTCGAAAACACCGCCGAAGCAGGCACCGTCGCCGGTACCTTCAACGCCCGTGACGAAGAAACTCCGCGTGAAAGCCTGACCATCAACTTCACCACCGGCGCCAACGCTGACGGCTATTACAGCCTCTCCGGCAACAATGTCGTGCTGACCCAAAAAGGCGCCGATTTCGTCAACGCTGGCAACCAGCTGCCGAAGATCGACCTGACTGTCACCGACGCCGGTGGCCTCAGCTCCACCGGCGAAGGCCAGCCGACTGTGACCCTGGTTAACGACGTGCCGTTGATCGACATCACACCGACCACCATCGTCGAAAACACCGCCGAAGCAGGCACCGTCGCCGGTACTTTCAACGCACGTGATGAAGAGACACCGCGCGATGGTCTGACTGTTAGCTTCACCGCTGGTACCAACGCAGACGGCTACTACGCCATCTCCGGCAATAACGTGGTCCTGACCGCCAAAGGCGCCGAATTCGTCAACGCTGGCAACCAGTTGCCGAAGATCGACCTGACTGTCACCGACGCCGGTGGCCTCAGTTCTACTGGCGAAGGCCAGCCGACTGTGACCCTGGTTAACGACGTTCCACTGATCGATATCACGCCGACCACCATCGTCGAAAACACCGCCGAAGCAGGCACCATCGCCGGTACCTTCAACGCGCGTGACGAAGAAACGCCGCGTGAAAATCTGACCATCAGCTTCACCGCTGGTACCAACGCAGACGGCTATTACAGCCTCTCCGGCAACAATGTCGTGCTGACCCAAAAAGGTGCTGATTTCGTCAATGCTGGTAATCAGCTGCCGAAGATCGACCTGACTGTCACTGACGCTGGTGGCCTCAGCTCTACTGGCGAAGGGCAGCCGACCGTAACTTTGGTTAACGACGTTCCGCTGATTGATGTCACGCCGACCACTATCGTTGAAAACACCGCCGAAGCAGGTACCGTCGCCGGTACTTTCAATGCCCGTGACGAAGAAACCCCGCGTGAAAACCTGACGATCAGCTTCACCGCTGGTACCAACGCAGACGGCTACTACGCCATCTCTGGCAACAACGTCGTACTGACCGCCAAAGGCGCTGAATTCGTCAACGCGGGTAACCAACTGCCGAAGATCGACCTCACCGTCACCGACGCGGGTGGCCTCAGCTCTACCGGCGAAGGCCAGCCGACTGTAACCCTGGTCAACGACGTACCACTGATCGACATCACGCCGACCACCATCGTCGAAAACACCGCCGAAGCAGGCACAGTCGCCGGTACCTTCAACGCCCGCGACGAAGAAACTCCACGTGAAAACCTGAACATCAGCT